>QNDG01000488.1 GCA_003645915.1 Candidatus Zhuqueibacterota bacterium
TCGGTAATAAAAATATCTTTTTTTTCAGATCCAGTTTTTGTATCATGGCTCACTCCCACAAAATTATATTTAAACTTCAATATTTATTACAAGCCTTTTATCATTAAATATCTTTTCAACATCAAGCAAAATAAGTTTGTCCTCTGTTACTCCGTGTATGTAACTTTTAAGAGAATCACTTGAAAGCATGTGATTTGCTTTAAAATCATTATTGCCCATTACACGAATACCCATTATTCGATCTGCAAGAATACCGAACTCTTTATCACCCTGTTCAATAATTATTATTCTATTCAGATCAGTAATCCCCCTATGAGGAAGATTGAACAGTTTTTTAATATCAAGAATTGACACAATACGGCTTCTGATATTTGTTATTCCAAGTAAAAACGGCGGAGTACCAGGAAGCGGTGCAAAATCCTTCAATGGATACACTTCCTGGACATAAGATGACTTTACTCCGTATAATTCAAAAGCAAGCAAGAACTCCACTACTTCAAATTTATCCTTATTTGCGCTTTGATCATCATATTCCGAGGCCAATATACGTGCCCGTTTCTTTAATATTTCATTTTTCCTGGGCATGTATTTACTGACAAGGAATTCGTTTCCCTGATTATTCACCAAATTGTTATTGTTCATCCGGGGCTCTCCATACTTTTCATGCTTTCAATAACATGTATCATTCTGCCGGCAGTTATACCGTCAAACTCTTTTAATACATCATCTCTTTCTTTTAAACGCAGCAATTTTTCCGCATTCTCAAAACATTTCTTTGCTTCCTTTGTTTTACCAAGCTGCTTTGAAAGATTCCCCATAATAAAATAAGCTGCAAACGAATCCGGTTCTAAGTAAATTACATTTTTCAGAGCATCCAGAGCTTTATCCAGTTTTCCCATCTCCTGATATATCTCTGCCTGAAGCTGGTATAATTGAAATTCGAGCCTGTACTTCTTAACCCCTTTATTACACCAGTGTAATGCATGTTTTAAATCACCGGTATTTGCATAACTTTTTGCCAGCAATATATACACCTGTGGATTATCAGCAAAAACCGGATCATTTAAAAGTGTTTTAAATAATTCAGCAGCAAGTTTGTATTTACCCTGTTCATAAAAATTAACAGCCTTTGTAAATTCATCTTCATCCTCTGCCTCTTCTTCTATTGAATTATCAGCATTTAAAAGTGCGGAAAAATCATAATTTGTAGTCGTAGCAGGTATCAGATCATCAATTTCCATATCAAACAGCACATTTTCTGCTCTTGATACCTCCATGGAGAGATCTTTTTGAAATACTATTGCCCCCGGGAAATTGACTGTTCTGAACTGGGGGAAAAGAACATGAGATGCCTCACTGGAGCCGACAATAAGCCATCCTTTGTCATTCAGACTTTGATAAAACCTGTTAATAACAGAAAGTACCTGAGGCTGGGAAAAATACATTAGCACATTTCTGCACAATATTATATCAAAACCCTGTAAATTTAAATATTCAGGGGATTCCTGTTGAACAAGATTTAAATAGCTGAAACTGACCAACCGTTTTATCTGAGGGAGAATTTCATAAGCACCGTCATCGGTTTTAATAAAATATTTTTCTCTGAGCCAAAACGGAGTGTTTCTGAAAGACCACTCCCTGTATATTCCCCTCTGCGCTTTGTCAAGAAAATCTACATTTATATCTGTTCCAAGTACAACAATTTTCCACGACTCAATATCCGGGATAATTCTTGAAAGTAAAATAGCTATCGAATAAGGCTCCTCACCGCTGCAGCATCCGGCACTCCATATACGAATCATTCTTGACGTATTCCTTCTCTTTTCCACAATTGCCGGCAATATTTCTCTCTCAAGAGCCTGAATGATTCGTGCCTCACGGAAAAAATATGTCTCGCCTATTGTAAGATATCTTGCGAGCACCTCAATTTGTCTTTTTTTTAAGGGAGATGAAAGAAGCCAGTTTATACACATCTCTGTATCAGAAAAACCGAACTCCTCTGCTGCAAGGCTCACCCCCCGCAAAAGATCAAGTTTTCGTTCCTTTGAAAAAAACAACCCCATCTCTTTGTTTATAAAATCACTGAGTTGTTCCAAAAGTATGTTAGGTACTCTTTGAGACATTCTTCTTTTTTGTCTTTCTTTTTTCTCCGCTTCTGTTAATTTTTTTTAAAGCAGTGTTTATCTTTTTGTCTTCTTCAAGACTGAGAAAATCATCTATATCATGAATGAGAATTATATCTCCATCAAATTTAATTACACCTTTAACATGTTTTATCTCTGGTAATATATTATTTTTTTCAATTTGCTTATTCTGTTTAATTGATTCAATCCCTTCAACATCATCCACTACCATTACAACTTTTCGGGTCTTTGTTTGTGTAATCAAAAAATGATCTCTTATATCAATCTCCTTTTCAGGGAGCCCGAACCTCTTTCGGATATCAACAACAGGAAGAATCTCTCCTTTAACATTTACAACTCCCATAACTATATCAGGACCCTCCGGAAGCGGAACAATTTCAACTGCAAGAGAAATTCTTTTTACTGCAGACAGAGTTACTGCGAATCTCCGTTTATCCAACATGAAAA
>QNDG01000489.1 GCA_003645915.1 Candidatus Zhuqueibacterota bacterium
TATAATTTACTGAAAGTGAATCTCCTTGGGATGGAAAAACCGTTTTAGTCCCGATAAATTCAAATAATATTATTATTAATGCAGCCAGATAAACAGGCTGATGATTTTTTTTAAAATAAAGAGGGGAATGAACCCGCACAACCGGTCCTCATTTTTTCTGCTTAAGTTTCAGGTTGTTTTTTATATCTATGGAACCTGCAGAAATAACAAGCTTAAGCGCATCTTCAACACTCATGTCAAGTTCGGAGACCTGGTCTTTTGGTACAAAAAGAAGATAACCGGACGTAGGATTTGGTGTTGTGGGAATAAATACACTTATTACGTCTTCCTTAATTGCATTTTGTATAGGCCCCCGTGTGTCCTGAGTAAAGAATCCAACGGAATAAATACCTTTTCTCGGGTATTCAATGAGTACGGCTTTTTTAAAAAGCTCCCTTTTTTCAGTGAAAATCGCTTCGCTTATCTGCCTTATTGCAATATAAATTCTGTTTGCAAGAGGGATACGCGTTAAAATATATTCGCCGAGCCCGATTATTTTTTTACCGAAAAAATTCCTGGCAATAATACCTGTTATAATTAAGAGCGTCAGAACAGCAAGAATCCCGGCTCCTGGAATTGACCCAGTATCAGGAGGAAGATGTAAAAATTTAAACAGAAATTTCATAACCGAATTTTGCAGAATACCGTCAAAAAATTTGAACAGAAATACAAGGATGTAACCTGTAAGTGTGATTGGTGCGAGAACCAGCATTCCTGTAATCAGAATTGCTTTTAATTTGTTTAACATTTTTTATCCTACAGTACTATTTCTTTTTTTTATCAGGAACAATGATATAAATTTTTTCACCCTTTTTTGCCATTTTGTATTCTTCCCGGGCTATTTTTTCAATGTATTCGGGTTTGTTTAAAAGTTCCTTTTCTTTTTCAAGATCCTCTTTTTGCAGCTTTAGCGCTTCAATCTCTTTTTTCAGTCTTTTTTGTTCAAGGCGTAATTTGATGTGCTGGATAAAACCCCTTTTACCAAGAGAGAACAGAAGTATTATGGCTGTAAAAATAAGAAGGAATAAAAGTTTTCCGGTTTTATTAGTCTGTGTTTTTTTAGATTTTTTTGCCATATTTTTTTCTGAAAAAATATAATTATCCCCTGCAGCATAATGTGCAGGGGATAAAATTTATATCTGACTAAGTTATTCTGAGAATTTCAGAACTTTTTTACCATAGTAAAGAGCCGATTCTCCAAGAGATTCTTCAATTCTCAAAAGCTGATTGTATTTTGCCACTCTTTCTGTTCTGCAAGGTGCACCAGTCTTAATCTGTCCAACTCCTGTGGCAACAACAAGATCTGCAATTGTTGTATCTTCTGTTTCTCCTGATCTGTGGGAAACCATTGCAGTGTAGTTGTTGTATCTTGCAAGTTCAATTGTGTCAAGGGTTTCTGTTAATGTCCCTATCTGATTGAGTTTAATTAAGATACTGTTGCCGACTTTTTTCTCAATACCCATTTTAAGTCTTTTGGGATTTGTAACAAACAGATCGTCACCCATAATCTGAATCTTGCTGCCAAGCCGGTCTGTCATTATTTTCCAACCATCCCAGTCGTCTTCTGCCATTCCGTCTTCAATTGATGCAATAGGGTATTTATCAATAAGTTTAGCATAAAAATCAACCATCTCTTCTGCAGTAAGTTCTTTATTTTCAGATTTAAGCACGTATCTTTTCTTTGCAGTGTCATAAAACTCCGATGCAGCAGGATCAAGGAATATAAATACCTCTTCTCCGGGTTTGTACCCTGCTTTTTCAATTGCAGTAAGAATAACCTGAATCGCCTCTTCATTGGATTTCAGATCAGGCGCAAATCCGCCTTCGTCTCCCACGCCTGTACCGTAACCTTTATCCTTTAAAACATTTTTAAGATTATGGTAGATTTCAGCTCCTGCCCTGTATGCTTCGGAAAATGTTGGTAATCCTGCGGGTGCAATCATAAATTCCTGCAGGTCAACATTATTGTCTGCATGTGAGCCCCCGTTTAAAACATTCATCGAGGGAACAGGCAGGTATCTTGCATTTACACCTCCAATGTATCTGTACAGAGGAAGTTCGGAATAAGCAGCTGCAGCTTTTGCAACAGCAAGAGATACACCGAGTATTGCATTTGCTCCGAGGCGTGACTTGTTTTCAGTTCCGTCAAGCTCAATCATCAGATTGTCAATAAAAGCCTGATCCAGACTGTCTTCGCCTATAAGATCTTCCGCTATTATATCAATTACATTCTCAACAGCGTTTAAAACACCTTTACCGCCAAAGCGCTCTTTTTCGCCGTCTCTTAACTCAATGGCTTCATGCTCACCTGTTGATGCGCCTGATGGTACTGCAGCGCGGCCTACAATTCCGCTTTCAAGCATTATATCAACTTCAATTGTAGGGTTCCCCCTTGAATCAAGTATTTCCCGTGCATTAATATCGTAAATTGCTGACATCTTATCCTCCTGATGTGAATTTATTGTTAATTATTATGGTCTCCCAATACTAAAATATGTAAATCCCAGTTCCCGTATTTTGTCCGGATTATAGATATTCCGCCCGTCAAGGA
>QNDG01000490.1 GCA_003645915.1 Candidatus Zhuqueibacterota bacterium
GACTGTACCTGCAATACATTTCCAATTTATACCTCCCCCCTCAACCATCTGTGCAGTCATTTCTTTTAGGACAAATTTTCTCATTTTTAATTAATCAAGATTTCCTGGCATTTTGATTCCGCTATTGATTTTAAACAAAGTTTTACTTTAAAAAAACTATTATTCTCTAATCCATGACAATCTATCTTCACCCTGTTCAGGTGCGATTAGTTTGATGAATATTTCCTCAAGGTTCAAATTTTCTCTGCTGAATTTCTCATGCAGGGCATTAACCGTACCTTCATATATCAAATTACCCTTATTAATAATTGCAATGTCAGTGCATAATGATTCAACAATTTCAAGAACATGTGATGTCAGAAGTATTGTTTTGCCATTTTTTACCATTAATTTCAGGTTTTCTTTGATCTTATTAACTAAAACAGGGTCTATACCCTCAAAAGGTTCATCGAGTATTAAAATATCAGGATCGTGGATCATGGCTGCTGCCAGGGAAATTTTCTTTTTCATGCCGGCGGAATATTTCTCAATCAATTCATCCTGCTTCTCAATGAGTTCCATAAAGGCCAGCAGTTCGTCCGTTCTCTGTTTGACTGTAGGTAAATCGATTTTCTGCATTTGTCCGGTAAAATGCAGGAACTCTTTGCCCGTCAGCTTTTCAAGATACATGGGTTTTTCCAGGACAAAGCCTATTCTGCCCTTGTATTTATAACTACTCTCCGTAATAATCTGTCCGTCAAATCGTAATTCGCCCTTGTCCTTTTTCACCAGCCCTGCGATGAAATTTACGGTCGTAGATTTACCTGCACCGTTGGGACCGATGAATCCAAAAAATGATCCTCGTTTTATTTTAAGGTTGAGGTTGTTTACTGCTACGGTTTTTTTGTATTCTTTCCGGAAATCTTTAATTGAAATTATCGCGTCAATGGCCATAATTTTTCTCCATTATTGCTTAATAAAAATTTAAATATAAATAACTATATCTATAAGGCAACAATAGTTGCAGCTATATAAACAATAAAAATTTATATCTTGATATATTCTTCTTTAACCACCATATTTGTAAAAAATATATCAGTATTAAAAATAATTCAAGAATTAAAAATTGTGTGAAAATCATCCTCTTAGTAATTAGATATAATAATATCGATATTAAAACAATCAACTGTATTGCCAAATTATGCAACCAATTTACACTTTTACCTTTATTCTGTATAATTTTAATTATGACTGAATAAAAATTACCATAAAGTAGGATTGTTGTTAACAAGCAAATATGATAATATATGGCATCAATTATAGCTTGCGGTGAAAGATTTGAAAGAATAATCAGGACAACATCCATAGCAACAGTAAACAGAGCCACAATAAAAATAGTGGCGGCATTTCGAGCTATGAAAAGATCTATTAAGCAAATCGGGAATGAATTATAAATAAAAATATCATTTTTTGTTCGTGAGAATATATTTAAAAATAGTTCGTTAAAAGAAAGCATAACCAATACAACCGGAAAATATATAAGATATGTACTTATTTTCCAAAATGCCCTTGAAATAGATATTAATATTATTAAATTTATCACACACGAATACAATCCAAAAACTCTTGAAGTTATCATAAGATCATTTTTTGTAAGTAATTTAATAACTGGCACAAAATTGTTATGTAAATCACTCATATATACTGTTTCCTCATGACAAGATTTTTACCTATAATGATTCCAATTATCAATAGTAACGAATTCAAAAAAAACAATAATATATAACTTTCAGAATCACCTGAGACAACACTCGCTACAACTTTGCCTGCTTGACCCAAATATGGGATTGATGACATATTTTCATAACCAATAATTCTGTCAGACAAAATTAAAAATATTAATATTAAAGACGGGATCGCTGACACATTACTTTTAATACGATTAATTTGCTTACTAAACTTTAAATATATATTTAAACAGTACAAATCAGCAACCAGAAAATAACTTATCAACAGTATAAATGACAAGAATGCATGCAAAACATTAAAATTTAACAATCTGACAAAAAGTAAAAACATAGGTATAAAATATATTAACACTCGTTTATTAATAAATATAACAGCTATTAAATAGCTATATAGTCTCTTTTTAGAGTATGGCATAATAATAAGAGGCTCAAATGTAACCATTGTATCTGTAGAATACTGCAATAATATAAACATAAGATTCATCAAGTATGATATTATTAAGATATAGATTATATCTGAATCAATATGAGGATTTTCAGTTCTCATATTGCTTATTATAAAATATAATGTCATGGCTGATGGTACAAGAATCAACATAATATTGATTAATTCGCTAACAAACGGTGTTGCTTTTATTCGGCGTCCCAATATTTTATTACAACTCAATAAAATTTTTATTTCATCCTTAATTATTTTTATCATTTCTAATTCTCCAACAAAACATTATATTACCGGACAGAATATTATAATCTCTATCCTGTCCGGTATTTGAAGAAATTAATTAAGTTTCTTATCAAAATAGCTGGTGCAGTTATCAATTACACTTAAAATACTGCCTCCATATCCCGCAAGAGCTGCC
>QNDG01000491.1 GCA_003645915.1 Candidatus Zhuqueibacterota bacterium
ACTCTGTCAGCTCTTTTTATCCTGGCACCAAAGGCCTGCGCAATTGCCTGATGCCCCAGACAAACACCGAAGATCGGAATTTTACCTGCCATCTCTCTGACCAGAGGGACTGATATACCTGCTTCTCCTGGTGTACACGGCCCCGGAGAAATAAACAATGCTTCAGGATCAAGAGAGCAGATATCGCTTACTGTAATTTCGTCGTTTCTTACCACTTCGGTTTTGTAACCAATATCTTCAATATACTGGACAAGATTAAAAACAAAAGAATCGTAATTATCAATTACCAGAATCATATATATCTCCTGCGAGAGACACTGCCTGAAGCACTCCTCTGGCTTTATTAATTGTTTCCTCATATTCTTTTTCAGGTATTGAATCCGCAACTATACCGGCTCCTGCCTGAACTATTCCTTTTCCATGATTTAATACAATCATTCTGATACCTATACACGTTTCACTGTTCCCGTCAAAACCAAAATATCCGATTGCTCCTGCATATACTCCTCTGTCAGATGTTTCCAATTCATCAATTATCTCCATAGCCCGGATTTTCGGAGCGCCGGAAACTGTACCTGCAGGAAAACACGATTTTACCACGTCAAAACTGTCACATTTATCTTTTACTCTTCCGCTGACATTTGAAACAAGGTGCATTACTTTCTTAAACTTCTCAATTTTTAAAATTGAATCGACATTTACCGATCCGGGACTGCAGACCCGCCCAAGATCATTTCTTGCAAGATCAACAAGCATAATGTGCTCGGCTTTCTCTTTTTCATCAAGCATGAGCTCTGTCTGCATTTTCCTGTCTTCTTCAGGATTTCTCCCTCTTGGCCTTGTTCCTGCAAGAGGCCTTGTTACAGCGGTTTTGTTTTTAATTTCCACAAGTATTTCCGGAGATGATCCCAAAACATGAAAATTCTTTAACTGCATATAGTACAGATAAGGCGCAGGATTTGTTCTTCTTAAAGCTTTGTAAAGATTAACAGGTTCTGTTTTAAGATCAAATTCAAACTGCTGTGACAGTACAACCTGAAAAATATCTCCCGCCAGAATATACTTTTTTGCCCTTTCAACTTTTTTGCAAAAATCTTCTTTTGCTGTTAACGACCTGAACTCCGGAAGAGGCAAATCAATACCCGAATCTGCAGGCAGGTCAACAAGATTACTTTTGCATATTTTGACGATTTTTATAATGTCTCTTGCTCTTTTATCAGATCCGAAAACAACAACCTGTGTCTGTTTTTCATAATGGTCAATAATAATTATCTCTTCCGGTACAAAGAACAGCATTGAAGGAAATTCTTCTTTCCTGATTTGAGAAATATTTATTTTATCAAAAGTTCTGACTGCACTGTATCCAATGTATCCTATGGCGCCACCGGAAAAAGGTTCAATATCCGGGGTTTTCCTGCGGGATTTTACAATCTCCCGAACCATTTCGTAAGTGTCTCTTTTAAAAAATTCCGATGCTGATTCTGACACCACTTCCGTACCATTATTCAGTGAACGGAGAATAACAGCAGGGCTGCCTGCAATAAAGGAGTATCTTCCTCTTTTGCCAAGAGAGTCCATGGATTCATAAAGTACGGCATAATCGGAATCTCCATAAATTTTTGAAAAAAGCAGAGCAGGATCAGGTTCTTTTTCTGTGATCAGGGTTACAGGTTCATCCATGTTTAAAATAAATTCTGTCAATTTGTTCCTCCGGTATTTTTAATTGTTGACTGTTTGAACTCTCTTACAATTGTTTTCAGATTTTCACTCTTCATTACAGCATCAAGTATTCTGGATCCCACAATCACTCCGTCTGCAATCTGTGAAAAGCCTTTAATCTGTTCCGAATTTGAAATTCCGAAACCTGCTGCACACGGCACATCTGTGAATGCCTTAACCTGTTCAATCAATTCCCTTGCTTTGGCAGGAATGCCTGAGCGCATACCTGTTACCCCTGCAACAGTAACGCAATAGACAAATCCTGTTGAAAGGGAGCTGTTTAACTTTATCCGCTCCTTTGATGAAGTGGGAGCACACAGAAATATTGTATCTATTTCTTCTCTTTCTGCTGATTCTCTTATATCTCCGGATTCTTCCGCAGGCAGATCAGGAAAAATTACTCCGGAAATTCCTGTATGTTTTGCATTCTTAAAAAATGCAGGCAGAGAAAACCGCAAAACCGGATTCAGATAGCTCATCAGAACAATGGGAACGGATAAATTGAGATGGGAAACCGCATCCAGTATTTTATGCAAAGTAACCCCGCTCTCAAGCGCTTTTAACGATGCCTGCTGAATTACAGGCCCGTCTGCAACAGGGTCGGAAAAAGGTACTCCTATCTCAATAATATCCGCTCCGCTTGAGCATAGTAACTCAATATTTTCCATGGATTTATCAAGATCGGGAAATCCTGCCGTATAATAACAGATTAAACCAGCCTGTTTTTTATTTTTCAGTTCCCTGAATCTTTGCCTGATCATTCTCATTTTCCTCATAAGTTTTAAGGTCTTTATCTCCTCTTCCCGAAAGATTGATAATAATTATTTTGTCCCTGCCCATCTCTCCTGCTCTCTTAATTCCGTATGC
>QNDG01000492.1 GCA_003645915.1 Candidatus Zhuqueibacterota bacterium
CTCCGAATCCTCCGATTTTAATTTCTGTCTTTGCCATCTGTTATCCCTCATACTTTTTATAAGCATCACCTATTTTCTGCTTCAGGTGGTTATTCATAGATTCAAGATAAGTCGGCCTGTCACGATTTATAAAAGTACCTACAATAATCCTGCCTCTTAAATCAATATCAGCATCTCTAGGATCAGCACCGTGTAATATTTCACTGTTTTCATAATAGTATCTGAGTCTGTCAAGGCCATCGCCGAATTTATTTCTCCTCTCAAAGATAGTGGGACACGGAGCCAGAACTTCCACAAAAGAAAAACCCGGTTTGTTTAATGCTTCAACTATGGAATCCGTAAGCCTGTGGATGTGCAGAGCAGTCCATCGTGCAATGTAAACCGCACCGATAGATTCTGTCAAATGCGGAAGATTGAAAGAGCCTTCAAAATTACCGTACGGAGACGTTGTAAGAACCGAACCTTTAGGTGATGTCGGTGCTACCTGTCCGCCTGTCATTGCATAGTTAAAATTATTCACACATATTACGGTTATATCAATGTTACGTCTTGCAGCATGCATAAGGTGATTGCCGCCGATTGCTATCAGGTCGCCGTCACCGCTGAACACAACAACCTTTAATTTGGGATTGGCCAGTTTCATACCTGTTGCAAACGGTATTGCTCTTCCATGGGTTGTATGGAACGAATCCACTTTTACGTATCCTGCAACACGTCCCGTACAGCCGATTCCCGATACAACAACAAGGTTGTCCAGGGGTATTCCGCATCTCTCCAATGCCTGCGCAAAACAGTTGACAGTAACTCCTATACCGCAGGTGGGGCACCAGATATGCGGGATTCTGTCCATCCTTAAGAAATCTTCCATAGGGTGTACATCACTCGTTGCAGAAACAGCACATGATGCTGCCTGAGATAGTTCTTCATTTATAGACACTTATGAGCCTCCGTTATTTTTTCCAAAATAAAATCAGGCTGGTGAACAGTTCCGCCGCTGTGGCCTGCCAGAACAACAGGGACTTTCCCGTATGCAAGGCGCTCAACATCCCAGAAAACCTGGCCGTAATTCATTTCAGCCATAACCATTGCTTTGCCTTTATCTGCATATCCTTTGATTATTTTTTCCGGAAGAGGCCAGACAACAATTAAGCGCAGCATTCCTGCTTTTATTCCTTTTTCCCTTGCCTTATGAACCGCTTCAATTGCAATCCGTGAGGTGATACCATAACAGATAACAACAACTTCAGCGTCATCAACCATAATCTCTTCATATTTGCAGATCGCATCCTGATTAAGCCTGATTTTGTTTATCAGTCTGTGTACAAGCTCTTCCTGGCAGTCAGCACTCATTACAGGATAACCTCTGTAATCATGGGTAAGTCCTGTAACATGAATTTTGTACCCGTCCCCTGCTTTTACCATATCGCAGATCATATCCGGACCCGGCTCAAAAGGCAGATACTCCTCCGGTGATTTCTTTGTAAATCTGCGGGGGACAACTTCAATCTCATCAGGAGAAGGAATAATAACTCTTTCCATCATGTGGCCGACACACTCATCCATCATGAACATTACAGGTACTCTGTATGTTTCGGAAAGATTAAATGCATCTATCATAAAATCAAAACACTCCTGGGGTGAATCCGGTGATATGGCAATAATTTCATAATCACCGTGCGAGCCCCACCTTGCCTGCATCATATCACCCTGTCCCGGGAGTGTAGGCAGTCCTGTTGACGGCCCTCCTCTCTGCACATTTACAAACACACATGGCAGCTCTGTCATTGCTGCCAGGCCTATGTGCTCCATCATAAGAGAAAAACCGGGGCCCGATGTAACTGTCATTGATTTTTTGCCTGCCCACACAGCGCCCTGTATTGCAATGGAAGATGCAAGTTCGTCTTCCATCTGTATAAAAACTCCCCCCACAAGGGGAATTCTCTTTGCAAAATGTTCTACCACCTCTGTTGACGGAGTAATAGGATATCCTGCTACAAACCTGCATCCCGCAGCAAGAGCTCCCTCACAGCATGCAACATCACCGTCAAAATAATGAGAACCTGTTAACACTCCTTTTGGATCAGCTTTCACAGTATGTCACCTTTTTGTATTTTATTCATCTTTAATTTCAAATGTATAAATTGCAAACTCCGGGCATATCATTCTGCAGAAACCGCAGTTTACGCAGCTTTCCGGATTTATTGCAACCGGCGGATGATACCCTTTTGAGTTGAATTTGTCCGACAGTTTAAGAACATCATTGGGACAATATTCAACACAAAAACCGCACCCTTTGCACCGTTCTTCAATTATTACTACTTTCCCTCTTACAACACCTGGCTTTTCAATGCCAAAAGGTCTGTTTCTCTGACGTATGGCCATAATATTATCCGTTATCTAATGGTTCCCACATATCGGGTTGTAAGCTGCTTTTTTCTTACATCAGGATTGGAATAATCCGGAAGCAGCATTGGTGCAACCCTGCTGTCTGTATCAATATCCGTTTTCTCCAGCTCTATGTTGTACTTTTTTACATGATCAAGAGTGAGCTTCCCGTCTTTAAATTTATTTTTCGCATATATTGCA
>QNDG01000493.1 GCA_003645915.1 Candidatus Zhuqueibacterota bacterium
CTCATCTCTCGGCATTATAGGACGGTCAGACGAATTCTTAAAAGTTCTGGAGACTGTCAAACAGGTCGCACCCACAACTATCAATGTTTTGATTACAGGAGAAAGCGGAACAGGCAAGGAAGTTATTGCTAAAGCTATTCACGCTTTAAGCCCCAGAGCCAACAACCCCATGGTAAATGTAAACTGCGGAGCAATTCCCGAAGGCCTGCTCGAAAGTGAACTTTTCGGACATGAAAAGGGATCTTTTACAGGAGCAACGGAAAAGCGTAAAGGATATTTTGAGATTGCACATACAGGCTCCCTGTTTCTCGATGAAATCGGAGAAATGCCTCTCCACACACAGGTAAGGCTGCTCAGAGTTCTGGAGACTCAGGAATTTATGCGGGTCGGTGGTACAACAACATTAAAAACAGATGTAAGAGTTATTGCTGCAACCAATCAAAACCTGGAAGATCTGGTTGCAAAGGGTGAGTTCAGAAAGGACCTTTTTTATCGGTTGAACGCAGTTAAAATTCACATTCCGCCGCTTCGCAAAAGAAAAGAGGATATCAAACTCCTTGCATTTAATTTTGCAAGAGAATTCTGTGAAAAAAATAATATCCCTTTTAAAGGATTTTCTCCTGAAGCGCTGCAAATTATGAAAGAATATTCATGGCCGGGAAATATACGTGAGTTGAAGAACGTAATAGAAAGATCCATTATTTTAAGCAAAGGGAACCAAATTGATAAGGATATGATCGAACCTCATCTGGAATCTGTAATTGGCAATAATGAAAGAGCTCTGCCTGTTATTATGAATAAAAGTCCGGATCAGGCTGAAAGAGAGCTGATCTACAGGGCTCTTGTTGAACTGCGCCTCGCTGTAGAGGACATTAGAAGCTTTATCAGGCAGAATTACAGCCACCCGTTCAAACCCATTGCACACCCCATTGCAAACGAAGTGCACATTGCACCTGTTAATGACAGCAATAATTCTGATGATGAAAGCCTTAATTTAAGAGACATGGAAAAAAATATGATTGATAAAGCTCTTAAAAAATATAAAGGCAACAGGAGAAAAGCTGCAAAGGCTCTTGGTATTGGCGAAAGGACTCTTTACAGAAAAATCAAGGAGCACGGAATTGAAGAATAAAAAAATTATTTTTATATTTCTGTATTCTGCTGCAGCTCTGATTATACAAGGTTGCGGTATTTATTCATTCTCAGGATCAACACTCCCCTCTCATATTAAAACAGTGGCTGTTCCTCTTTTTCAGAATAACACGCCCGAATTCGGTATTGACCAGAAGCTGACAGATGCAATTATCAGTGCAATTTCAAAAGACAACTCTTTAAAAATTACAGACGCAAGAAATGCAGATTCAATATTAAAAGGCACAATTCTTCAGATAACAGACAGAGCTGGACAATACACAGCTGATGAAGTGGCATCGTCTTACAGAGTTACAATTAATGTTAAGATTGTTTTTGAAGACGTAAAAAAACGTAAGGCTCTGTGGGAAGAAACATGGTCTCAGTGGGGGGAATATACAAACAGCCGTGATGAAGGGTTGGATCAGGCTGTAGAGAAGCTTACTACAGACATAATCAATAAAACAATTTCCGGGTGGTAAAAACGTTGTTTTTTTGTATAAAATCAATAAAAAGACTTGTCATTCATGTTTATTTTTAATAAATTTTTGTGTCCCCGCCAGACAATAAATTTTTTTCAGCAGGTTAAAAATGAGAAATACAGTTACAGTTCAATTTCTTGAAAATAAAATAAAAGAAAATCCAAAATCCCTTGTTTTTGCAAGACTTGCCAGCATGTATATAGAGCAGGGCAGAATTGACGATGCTGTCAATCTTCTGGAGCAGGGTATTCATAATAATCCTTCATATGTTACAGGTTATTTTATTCTTGCAAAAGCATACATTGCAAAAAATGAAAGAGAAAAAGCAGAAGAAGCTCTTAAAAAGGTGTTATCCCACGACAGATTTTACTTAAAAGCCCATAAACTTCTCGGAGATCTTATGGCAAGAATCGGCTGGGAAAATAAAGCTGCAATTCATTACAGGGATATTCTCTCAATAGATCCCCTTGATACTGAGACTGAACAGATGCTTGACACCTTCTCCTTTTCAGTGGATGTACCGGAATCAAAGCCTATTAATCCTCCCAAAAAAGAAAGAGACTGGATCTCCGGTTCACCCCCTGTTTTTGAAAAAAGTGCAAAGGTATCGGAAATCAAACAGGAACTGAATAAACCGGAGCCAGCCGGTCAGAACGATTTTGACCTTTCAGATTTTGATATATCAGAACCTATAGGCAAAAATGACGAGCCCGGCAAACATGCTCCTGCGGGACTTACGGAAACAGGAGAGCTGGATCTTTCCGACTTTGATCTTGACTCTTTTAAACCTGATTCCAAAACAGAAATTCAGGAACCCTTTCAGCAGGAAGTTGTAACGCCTGTTTCCGATCCATCTTCTGGCAGCGCAGAAACATCTGAAACAGACGAAAAAGAGCCGGATTTTACTCCTTCAGATACCACACCGGAGATTCAGGATATATCTGAATTTGAAATTAAAGAATCTCCTC
>QNDG01000494.1 GCA_003645915.1 Candidatus Zhuqueibacterota bacterium
AGAGGCGGAAATCTTTTTCCGGAAAATCTTCTTTATAATTCCGGGATGAGTTCAACAGAAGCATCCCACAAATTTACAATTGTTTCCGGAATGCAGATGTCTTCAATTACACTGGGGTTATCATTGACTGCACACAAATCATATCTTTCTTACACGAATCCTGAGCATAGCAATGTTAATTTCAACGATGAGCTTTCATCGTCTTTGTTGGTTATTGGTGTAAGTTCAAAAATCGGAAGAAGATCAAAATTTGAGGGGAGTGTTCTTTATAATACCGGGGATTTTAAACATGTGGATGCGTCGAGAGACACGGCACAGTATAAGGCTCCATACGGATATAATTCCTATGGTGTTAATCTCAGGCTTTTTTATGCTTTTTCCAAAAAAGTGCTTGTCGTTCCTTTTGTCAGTTATATTTCAGGATCCGGAGGTTATACTAATTTGGTAAGAGATATAAATAAAACTTCAAATATTAAATCATATAAAAAGATTTACTCAACTTATAGTGCAGGCGTAGGTGTTGACATCCTGCCTTTTGAAAGAACAATGCTTGTAACTGCTGTGGGAATAACAGGGGCATCGCTTACTACAGAACAGATTCTGTTTTCAGGAACACCTGACCCTGCAACTGAGTACTCTTACAGGGCAATGCCCTTTGTTTCAATGGGACTTGAAGCAAATCTGAACAAATGGATGGGTATAAGGTTTACATGTTACGAGCTAATTGAAAAAATGAAAATAACAAACATGTTTAACACAGGGGATCAAGCCGAATTATCCGAAAGCGGATTTGATGCTGTTTTTGGTTTTTGGTTTAAACTAAAAAGATTTACAATAGATACAATTGTTGATACAAAGGCAGATAATGATTTTCTTCACAACCCCTTTGATATTTTTTCGGGAACCGGGAATCAATTGTTTACACAGCTTTCATTAACATATAATTTTAAATAAAATTCAGGAGGATTTGTGATAGACAGATATACTCTCCCGGAGATGGGAGCAATATGGTCAAAGAAAAATAAATTCCAAAAATGGCTCGATGTGGAACTTGCTGTTTGTGAAGTTCAGAACAAAAGAGGGGTTATTCCTGATTCAGCATGGAAAACAATAAAAGAAAAAGCAGCATTTGATATTAAAAGAATTGATGAAATTGAAGCTGTTGTGCATCACGATGTTATTGCATTTTTAACGAGTGTGGCTGAATTTGTTGGCCCCGATTCGCGATATATTCACATGGGTATGACATCATCTGATGTTCTTGATACAGCAGGTTCTTTACAGATACAGGAAGCAGGCAGGCTTATTTTAAAGCTTGTTGATGAACTTATTGATGTGTTAAAAAAACGAGCTGTTGAATTTAAAAATACAGTCTGTATTGGCAGATCTCACGGAGTTCATGCAGAGCCTACAACTTTCGGGCTTAAATTTGCGCTATGGTATGATGAAGCAAAAAGAAACAAAAAGCGTATTGAAGATGCACTTGAGGATATACGTGTAGGTAAAATTTCGGGAGCAGTAGGAACTTTCGCTCATCTTGATATGGAAGTTGAAGAACTGACATGTGAGAAACTCGGGCTTAAGCCTGCGCCGGTTTCAACCCAAATAATACAAAGAGATCTTCATGCTCATTTCTTAACTTCTCTTGCAGTTCTTGCTGCAAGCCTTGAAAAAATTGCTGTTGAAATTCGTCATTTACAGAAAACAGAAGTTCTGGAGGCAGAAGAATATTTTTCAAAAGGGCAGAAGGGTTCATCTGCAATGCCTCATAAGAGGAATCCGATAATCTGTGAAAGAATCAGCGGGTTAGCCCGTATTGTCAGAACAAACTCTCTTGCAGGTCTTGAAAATGTTGCTCTTTGGCATGAAAGGGACATCTCACATTCATCCGTTGAAAGAGTTATTTTACCGGATTCAACAATAATTATTCATTATATTCTGACAAAAGCAGTTAATCTTGTTAAAAATCTGATTGTTTATCCTGAAAACATGAAGAAAAATATGGAGAAAACAAATGGTTTGATTTTTTCCCAGACGCTTCTTCTTGCTCTTATAGGAAAGGGAGTAACAAGAGAAGAAAGCTATTCAATGGTACAGGATTCTGCAATGAAATGCTGGGAAAAAGGTTCTGACTTTATTGATGAGGTCTTTGATAATAAGAAGATTTTAAAATACATGGATGCAGATGAAATTAAAAAGCTGTTTAATCTTGATCATCATCTGCGTAATGTTGATAATATTTTTAAACGATTGGGGCTGATATAGTGAAAAAGTCAAGCTCCCCTTTCTCTAAAAAAAGAGGAGGAAGTTTTGGAAATTAAAAAAGGAAAAGTACTGTACAATGGAACAACAAAAAAAGTTTATCCTTTAATGGATAATGAAAGTGAAATAATTTTACATTTTAAAGATGACCTTGCAGAGAAAAACGCTAAACAGAGCAGCGTTAAAAACAAGGGCAAAGTCAATGCAAAAATGACTTCAATTATTTTTAAATTTTTAGAGAGTTATCATATAAAAACTCATTTTATCAAAAAACTTGACGAAAGCGATATTCTTGTAAAAAAAGCGGAAATTCTCCCC
>QNDG01000495.1 GCA_003645915.1 Candidatus Zhuqueibacterota bacterium
ATACGTTTGTTGCCTGATCAGGCCCGTCATTTGTAACTGTAATTGTAAAGGTTATGTCGTCTCCGAGATGAGGAGAGCTATTGTTTACTGTTTTTGTAAGACGAAGATCCGCAGAAGCGGGAACAGTGATACTTGCGCTGTCCTGATCATCTTCCGAAGGAACATTATTGCCCGGTGTTGAGTCCGTATCATTGTCATAACAGGATTGTACCTGTGCAGTATTTTCAATAGTTCCTGTACCTGTTACTCTTGCAGTAATCTGGATTGAAGTATTTGAACTGCTTGCAAGGCTCCCCACTGTCCAGATCCCTGTTGAAGAATTGTAAGCTCCGCCGGAATTGTCAGATACATAAGCAAGCCCTGAGGGGAGAACATCCTTAACTTCAATTCCCGATGCATTGTCAGGCCCGTCATTTGTGACTGTAATTGTAAATACAACATTATCCTGTATATTGGGAGTTGCATTGTCAACTGTTTTCTGCAGGCTCAGGTCTATTATTCTCGGCACAGTAATAGTTTCGCTGTCCTGGTCATCTTCGGAAGATATGTTATTACCCGGAGTTGAGTCCGGATCGTATAGATCACTGGCATTAACCTGCGCTGTATTTGTGATTGATCCTGTGGCGTTTACCTTGGCAGTAATCTGAATAGACGCGCTTGCTCCGCTTGCAAGATTTCCCACTGTCCAGATGCCTGTTGTTGAATTGTAAGAGCCGCCGGAATTATCTGATTGATAGCCGAGTCCTCCGGGCAGTATGTCTTTTACAGTAACATTTGCTGTATTGTCAGGCCCGTCGTTTGTAACTGTAATTGTAAAGGTTACATTTTCATTAAGATTCGGAGAGCTGTTGTTAACGGTTTTTTCCAGTCTCAGATCAGCAGACTGTGCAGCAGTAACAGTCACCTTGTCGTCATCATCTTCTCCGCTGTCTCCATTGTCTGGGGTTGAATCAGAATCGTTTTCATTGCATGCACTGATCTGTGCAAAATTTTCCACGGAGCCTGTTGCGTCCATGCGTGCAGTAATGTGCATAGTTCTGGATCCGTTGTTTCTGTCAACAGTGCCGACAGTCCAGACACCTGTTGATGAGTTGTAAGTTCCGTCGCCTGAAGAAGATAAGTATGTAAGCCCTGCAGGAAGAATGTCTTTAACCTGCACGCCTGTGGCATTATCATAAGTTGATGTATTTGTAACGGTAATTGTAAACACCACGTTGTCTTTGTAATTGGGTGAGGAATTGTCAACACTTTTATCAAGCTCAAGATCCACAAGAGCAGGTACTGTGATTGTCTCGCTGTCCTGGTCATCCTCAGATGGTACATTATTACCCGGAGTTGAGTCAGGATCGTTGTTTGTGCTTGCCGAAACCTGAGCTGTGTTTACAATTGTCCCGGTACCTGTTACAGTAGCTGTTATCTGAAGAGTTGTATTTGAACCGTTTGCAAGATTTCCAACAGCCCATATACCTGTTGAAGAGTTGTATGCACCTCCGCTGTTATCGCTTTTGTATGTAAGACCTGAAGGAAGTATATCCTCAACAGCAACACCAACAGCGTCATCAGGGCCGTTATTTGTCAAAGTAATTGTAAAGGTTATGTCATCACCAGCATCAGGTGTACTGTTGCTTACTGTTTTTGACAGACTGAGATCACTGGAGAAAGGTGTGTATGTATAGACTATTGTGACATCTCCGCCTACAACAGGAGGGCCGAAAGAACCTTCAACTCCTCCTACTCCGCCGAAATCAATGATTGAACTTGCAATCATGTCAATTGTGTATGTACCTGTTCCCGAATAGTTTGCAAAAACCGCAGAGTTTACAAAATCCGAAGTATTTCCAGTATCAGTTCCTCCCGTATGAGTTGCGCCGTCAGGAGGATTGGGGTCAACATTTCCCTGCCCGTCACCGTTTTCAGCAGCAAGATTAAAGGTCTCTCCTGTTGAGACTGTTACATTATCGCCGATAGGCTGAAATGATGCGTTGATCAGCGGCACATCGGAAGAACTTAATCTGCCTGTTGCTCCCAGTTCAACTGTTGTGGTAGCAGGGTCGGCGCCATCATTATCTACACTAAGATATCCACCGGTTGTATTCAGATTAAAAATGATACGTATTGATGTCAAAGTACCGAGTGTTGGGTCAAATTTGTTATATACAAGATTCTTTGAATACCCAGGATTACCTGTGAAATTTTTTGTTTGTGATATTGTAACCTGGCCGAACAGAGAGGAAGATATCCCTGTTAGGAGTAAAATAAAGAGCAGTATTTTCTTGTTCATTTCAAGACCTCTTGATTTGTATTAGTATGAGTATATGATTGTAATTTTGCCCCTGTACACAGGAGGGGAGAATGCGAATTTAACAGCTTCATTCTGATCTGATTCGATCAGGTTTTGCAGATTAAGATTTAGTTTAAATAGTCCTGGTCCCGAAAAATCATTAAGGAACTGCTCGCTTATTTTTCCTGATTCAGAAGCAGAGAGGTTTTTCAACTTATGAACCTTCCCGTCTGACCCGGGGACTACAGTGTATTCTGAAACACTTCTAATTTCCGAAATAACAGGTTGAAAGTTCGAG
>QNDG01000496.1 GCA_003645915.1 Candidatus Zhuqueibacterota bacterium
AGCAATAGCAATAGTTCTCAAACGGAAATAAGCTTTTGACATGTACATATAACCGTTAAATTTACGATCAGATCCACCTGAATTTTTAATATAGTAGTATTTATTACCTTTTTGATCATGAGCAATACCCACAATATGCATCAAATGGTCATCAGTTGATGCATAATTATCGTAAGCTTTATCCCGCATTTCCTGAGTAATGTTTTTTTCTTCAACCGGTTCTGTTATTTTCTTGTTTCTCTCTTCTTTAGTCATGTCTTCCCAATCTTTTTTGGGAACAATTGCATAACCCTTTGTTCTAGTATTAAAATTTCTATCACTTACATCGCCGTCCCACACAACAGTGTAACCTTTTTTAAGCGCACTATCAACAATATGTTCCAATTCGTCAATTTTGACATTATAGTACTTATCATTAAAATCCCAGTTATCCGGTATTAAAAGCATACACTGAGAATAAAAGGGAAATTGTGAATAAGAAGTAATTTCAACATAATCATCAGGGTTAAACTGCAGCACTTTCTCGGCAAATGTCTTTGGTGTGTAACTCTGGCCCTTGTATGTAAATGATTCAGGCACTTTACCAAGATAAGAATCCAACACCGCCTCAAAAGCTTCCTCCCATCTCGGTGTAAGCTTTCCGCCGCGTCTCTTTACAACCGCATTAACCATTGAATTCAGCACTGAAAACATTTCACTGTGATTATGAAGTTTTTCTCCGATATTTAATCCTGAATAAACAGACTCAGGAACCATACCGAAACCTTTTATCGAATTAAACACATCATGGCTCTGGCCGCCTTGTCCGAATGTAGCATCTCCGTGCCTTCGAACAAATAGTTCCGCTTTTTTGGGATATGTATGTCTTACTGTAAACATTTCAGAAAGATCAAACTCACCCTTACCTATTCTTAACACTTCGGACTCAACAAACGATGTTGTGGAAAAACACCAGCATGTTCCTGTTCTGTATTGATTTTTAACAGGTGTATGAGGCAGCTCAATATCAACTGTAAATTGATATGCTTCTTTCTTTTCTTTATTCTTTTTAGACTCTTTTTTGTCCTGAGAAAATGACTCTGTACTTAAAAACAGAAGAATCAAAAAAGAAAAAACAACTGTTAATAATGTTTTTCTTCTCATGGCAATCCTCTGATTATCTAATATTTAACTTATTTTTAATATCCTCGGGAATAGCATTTTTATTCACCATTATTGCAACACATCTTAGAAGCATGTACGGTTTGGACATGTAAAAATATCCGCCGTATTTCATGTCTTTTCCCCATGAATTTTTTATATAGTAAAACTTTGCTCCGGTCTGGTTGTGTGCAAGTCCTACCATGTGCATTGCATGATCGTCTGTTGTTGAGTAATTATCAAATGCTTTCTGCCTCATTTCCTGAGTAATAATCTTTTCTTTTACAGGTTCTGTAATTTTCTTTTCTCTTTCTTTCTTTGTCATATCTTCCCAGTCTTTTGCAGGAACAATTGCATATCCTTCCTTACTTGCCTTGAAAAATCTGTCGCTTACATCGCCGCCCCATACAAGAGAATATCCGTTTTTAAGTGAAGCATCAACAATTCTTTCCAGATCATTAATCGGTACATTATACACCTTCTCGTGGCACCAGTTATCCGGTACTTCAAGATCAAACTTTGAATAGAAAGGATGGTGTGTAAAAGATGTAACTTCAACATAATCATCAGGGTTCAACTGCATATAATCTTTTAAAAAGGTCTTTGGAGTGTATTCCTTTCCTTCGTATTTAAATTTTTCAGGAGCTTGACCAAGATAATCATCAAGAACATCTTCAAAAGCCTGCTTCCATCTCGGTGTAAGTTTTCGCCCTTTTTTAATTGCATTAAGCATTGCTGTTAAAACTCTTGACATCTCAGAATGGTTATGCTTTTTCTCTCCTATATTCATACCATTATAAACAGATTCCGGAACCATACCGTATCTTCTCATCTGGTTGATAACATCGTGGCTGTAAGCTCCTTCTCCAAAAGTTGAATTCCCGTGCAGTCTGATATAGTATTCAGCTTTTAAAGGATATGTTTTTCTTACAATAAACATTTCCGAAAGATCGGTTTCCTTTTTTCCTGTTCTCAGCATTTCCGATTCTAAAAAAGACACTGTTGAAAAACACCAACATGTACCTGTTCTTGCCTGGCTTTTTACTGGAGTATGAGGTATTTCATAATCAAGAGTAAATTGGTAAGGACCTTTGACTTTTGCCGTATCCGCAGGTGTTTTATCCTGTGCAATTGCAAAAGACCATAGCGCAAAAATCGCAAATACAACAGTTAACACTTTTTTCATTTTTCTACCTCCTGTTGGTTAGAATTTGGTTTGGAGAATTAAACGTAACTATTTTCTCCATTGGTAAAAGTTTTCTCGGTGCATATCTTTTATCTTCTTTAGGGTAACCTAGAGCTAATAAAGAGTATACGTGAAAATTCCGGGAAAGTTTTAAAATTTTTTCACTTTTTTTTCTGTTAAACCATCCTATCCAGCATGAACCTAACCCAAGTTCAGTTGCCTGAAGCACTAAATGTTCTCCTGAAATCC
>QNDG01000497.1 GCA_003645915.1 Candidatus Zhuqueibacterota bacterium
AGTACAGGTTTATGAAGATACTACCGGCTTAAAACCGGGAAGTAAGGTTTACGGATCAGGGATGCCCCTGTCTGTAGAGCTGGGGCCCGGTTTAATCGGCTCGATTTATGACGGAGTTCAGAGACCGCTGGAAAAAATAAAAGATAAGAGCGGATTTTATATACAAAAAGGCGTAAAAGTAGAACCTCTTGACAGAGACAAACAGTACAGTTTTAAACCTGTTGTTAATAAAGGCGATATTGTAAAACAGGGGCAGATTCTCGGTACTATTCAGGAGACAGAGCAGATTGAGCACAGGATTCTTGTACCGCCTGATATTTCAGGTACGATCAAATGGATTGCAGAACAAGGTGATTACAGGATAGAAGATAATGTCTGCACAATTGATACAGGTAAGGAACAAAGAAAGATTCAGTTTTTTCACAGATGGCCTGTAAGAAAACCGCGGCCTATTCTGCAGAGGCTGGAGCCTTTTGTCCCGCTTATCACAGGCCAGAGAGTTATAGACACACTTTTCCCTGTTGCAAAAGGCGGAGCTGTGGCAGTACCCGGAGGGTTCGGTACGGGCAAAACATCTGTTGAACACCAGATTGCAAAGTGGTCTGATGCTGATATTGTTGTTTATATAGGATGCGGTGAGCGCGGCAATGAAATGACCGATGTTTTAAAGCAGTTCCCGGAGCTTATTGATCCCAGAACCGGAAGATCTTTAATGGAGCGTACTATTTTAATTGCAAATACATCTAATATGCCTGTGGCTGCAAGAGAGGCTTCGGTTTATACTGGCATAACTATTGCCGAGTATTTCAGGGATCAGGGGTATCATGTCGCTGTTATGGCGGATTCCACATCAAGGTGGGCGGAGGCATTAAGAGAGCTTTCAGGCAGACTTGAAGAGATGCCTGCGGAAGAAGGGTTTCCTGCATATCTTCCTACAAGGCTTGCGGAGTTTTACGAAAGATCTGGTATGGTCAAAACCCTTTCGGAGAAAAAGGGATCAGTAACCATTGTAGGCGCTGTTTCTCCGCCCGGAGGGGATTTTTCAGAACCTGTTACCCAGCACACCAAGAGATTTGTAAGAGCGTTCTGGGCTTTAGACAGAGATCTTGCAAATGCCAGACACTATCCTGCAATATCGTGGCTTGATTCTTATTCCGAATATGTTGAAGATGTAACAGACTGGTGGAAAGAAAAAGGATCTCCTGTTTGGGATCAGCACAGAAAAATCATGCTGGATCTTCTCCAGCAGGAATCGCGGCTGCAGCAGGTAGTAAAGCTTGTTGGAGCGGATGTTCTTCCGGACAGGCAGAGGCTGATTCTTGAAGTCTGCAGACTTTTTAAAACAACATTTCTTCAGCAGTCTGCATTTGACGAAATTGACAGATATTCAACAGTGGAAAAACAGGTTAAGATGCTTAAAATAATCGTAACTTTTTATCAACTGGGCAGAGATGCAATAGAGAAAGGTGCGACTTTAATAAAACTGAGAAAGATGAAAGTATTAAGAGATATATCAAGAATGAAATTTTCTGTGTCAAATGATGAGGTGGAAAAGCTTGATGAGATGCAGAAAAGGCTTGAAAGAGAAATGAAGCATCTGGGAGAGATTTATGCCAGGTTCTAATGCGGGAAATTTGTTTTTAAGGGAATATAAAGGTATCAGGCAGATAGTAGGCCCTTTGATTTTTATTGAAGGTATACACAATGTTGGCTATAATGAACTGGTGGAAATAAACGATGCGTCCGGTAAAAAACGTCTTGGTATAGTGCTGGAAACCGGAGAAGGATATGCTGTTGTACAGGTGTTTGAAGGAACATCGGAACTTACGCTTCCGGATACAACAGTAAGGTTCCAGGGAAGTCCCCTTACCATTCCTGTTACAGAAGAGATGCTGGGAAGGGTCTTTGACGGTCTGGGAAGACCTATAGACGGAGCGCCTGAACCTGTTGCCGAAGAAAGAAGAGACGTTAACGGGCTGCCTGTTAATCCCACTGCAAGAAGTTATCCTACAAAATTTATTCAGACAGGGATTTCTGCAATTGACGGTATGAATACACTTGTAAGAGGCCAGAAACTTCCGGTATTTTCCGGCTCAGGCCTGCCCCATAACAGTGTCGCAGCACAAATAGTGCGTCAGGCAAGAATTGTAGGAGAAGATTCTTCATTTGCAGTGGTTTTCTGTGCAATGGGCGTAAAACATGATGTGGCAAGAATGTTCATAAACAATTTCAGGGACACAGGTGTTCTTGAAAAAGTTGTGATGTTTTTATCCCTTGCAGATTCGCCTTCTGTGGAAAGACTGGTAACTCCGAGATCAGCATTAACAATGGCAGAGTATCTTGCTTATGATCTTGGTATGCACGTTCTTGTTGTAATGACTGATATGACAAATTATTGCGAAGCATTGAGGGAAATATCCACTGTACGGGGAGAGATCCCTTCAAGAAAGAGTTATCCTGGATATCTCTATTCTGACCTGGCGTCACTTTATGAGCGTGCAGGTATAGTTGAAGGTTCTCCTGGTTCAATAACTCAGGTGCCTATTCTTACAATGCCGAATGATGATATTTC
>QNDG01000498.1 GCA_003645915.1 Candidatus Zhuqueibacterota bacterium
CAGGACTGTTTTACGGAATACAGACAATACTGCAGCTTTTCCCGGAACAGATATGGTCGCAGGAGCCCAAAAAACAGGAGCTTGCAGTAAAACTTCCGTGTCTTAAAATAGTGGATTTTCCGCAATACAGATACAGAGGAATGCACCTTGACGTAGGCCGCCATTTTTTCCCTGTATCTTCAATAAAAAGGTATATTGATTACATTGCGATGCACAAAATGAATGTATTCCACTGGCACCTGACAGAAGATCAGGGCTGGAGAATTGAGATTAAAAAGTATCCCGGATTAACTTCTGTAGGAGCGTGGCGTAAAGAGACATTAATCGGCTCTATGCGGAACAGACCGTATAAATTCGATCACAAGAGATACGGCGGATACTATACACGGGATCAAATTAAAGAAATTGTAAAATATGCACAGGACAGATTTATTACAGTTATTCCGGAAATTGAGCTGCCCGGGCACAGCGTAGCAGCTCTTGCAGCGTATCCCGGACTCTCGTGTACAGGCGGGCCTTTTGAAGTTAGAACAAGATGGGGAATTTCAAAAGATATTTATTGTGCAGGAAAAGAGAAGACCTTTGAGTTTCTGCAGAATGTGCTTACAGAAGTTATGGATCTGTTTCCGTCGGAGTATATCCACATAGGAGGAGACGAGGCTCCGAAAGAGAGGTGGGAAAAATGTCCGGACTGTCAAAAAAGGATTAAACAGGAGGGTTTGAAAGACGAGCACGAGCTTCAGAGTTATTTTATAAGAAGAATTGAAAAGTTTTTAAATGCTCACGGCAGAAAAATTATTGGCTGGGATGAGATACTTGAAGGCGGCCTTGCCCCCAATGCCACTGTTATGTCATGGCGGGGAATATCAGGAGGTATAGCTGCTGCTCGTTCCGGGCATGACGTTATTATGACACCAACTTCCCACTGTTATTTTGATTATTATCAGGGAGATCCTTCTGCAGAACCCCTTGCAATAGGCGGATTCACAGATTTGAAAAAGGTATATTCTTTTAAGCCGTGTCCCACAGACAGCCTTTCCGAAGATCAGTGGAAATATATAATCGGCGGACAGGGAAATGTATGGACAGAGTATATAAAAACATGGGATTATGCAGAGTATATGTTTCTGCCGAGAATGTGCGCTTTGTCGGAGGTTTTATGGTCTCCGGAAAGCAAGCATAGCTGGCAGGATTTTTCAGGAAGGATGGACAAACAGTACAAAAGACTTATGTACGCAGGTGCAAGCTTCCGAATCCCCTGCCCTGAGATCAGCAGGGTAGTTGTTCTTAAAAATGAGGAAAAACTTAAAATAGAAAATCCTCTGTCATTCGGAATCATAAGGTTTACAACAGATGGTTCGGATCCTGATGAGAAATCCCCTGTGTATAAAGAACCTGTGGAACTAAAAACAAATACTATTGTTAAGACAAGGATTTTTCTGCCTGACGGAAGAAAAAGCAGTGTCCGGACAAGTCAGATTTTAATGGCTCAGACTGCTCCGCAAGGTAAAAAGTATGGAATGCATTATGAATATTTCAGAGGAGATTTTTCTTCCGGATTCGACGGATTTTCCAAAAAAGAGCCTGAATTTGCAGGATGTGTATATCTGCCTGACCCCAATAATCTGCCCGGAGAAAAGGATCTGTTTGGAGTAAGATTTTCCGGATATCTTAACATAAAAAAGAGAGGAACTTACAGGTTCCGGCTTTTTGCAGATGACGGTGCTAAATTCACAATTGATAATAAAATCATTACGGAAAACAAAAATTATACGGAGAGAGCGGAAACAGAAGATATTTATCTTAAAAAAGGTCTGCACCCTTTTGAAATAAAGTATTATGAAAGATACGGGGCACAGATACTTAAGCTCTGGTTTAAAGGGCCGGGAATGAAAATGCAGGCTGTATTACCGGAGATGTTTTTGTGTGACGGACAGTAAAATCAGCCAAAAGGTATATTTAAATCTGCAGGATTGTTTACATGTAAACGGAAACGTTTGCAAACATCGTGTTTTAATGTACAATTGGTGTAAACGGAGGTAAAAATGAAAAAGATTCTGTTAGGTTGCGTTTTGTGGGGAACTGCTCTTATTATATTTTTATCTTCATGTTCATCAGTGCCAAAAGCAAAAAAAGTAATATTAATCGGGATAGACGGAGTCAGTGTGGATGGGTTTGAAACAGCAAAAACTCCAAACCTTAATTATCTTGTAAAACATGGTGCAATTACTTTAAAATGCAGAGGAGTTATGCCAACTGTAAGCGCCCCTAACTGGGGAGCAATTTTAACAGGAGCAGGACCGGAACAGAACAGCATAACAAAAAACGGATGGACAGTAAAAAATCATACAATTACTCCAATACAGCATGATAATGACGGATATTTTCCGTCAATTTTTTATGAGTTAAAAATACAGCGGCCGGAATTTAAAACAGCAATGTTTTATGACTGGGCTGGCCTTGGTGATTTGATTAATAAAAAGTATGTTGATAATATTGAGCTCTTACAAAATTCCGATAAGGTTTTTTCCAGAGCTGCAGAGTTTATTAAAAAAGAAGATTCTGATTTTA
>QNDG01000499.1 GCA_003645915.1 Candidatus Zhuqueibacterota bacterium
GACGAGAATCCCGATTTAAATTCTTTGGAATATAAAGGGCCGTTTTTTATTGATAAAACTTCAGTAATTCGTGCAAGAAGTTTCAGAAACAATAAATCACAAGGTGTTGTTGTTAAAAAGAGATTCAGCAAGGTTGAGCCATTAAAAGCTGTTGATGTAAAAAATATTAAAAGAGGTGTAAAATACTATTTATATAAAGGGAAATGGGACAGGATGCCGGATTTTTCCGGGTTAACTGTACGGGACAGCGGTGTTCTTGATAAAATTTCCCTTAAAAAATCGGAAGACAAAGATAACTTTGGTTATGTATTTGAATGTCTTGTTAAAATTCCTCAGACCGGTGTTTATGGCATGTCCGTTGTTTCTGATGACGGCAGCAGGCTGTATGTTGATAATGAACTTGTTGTTGATAATGACGGGCTTCACGGACCTGAAAAAAAGCGTGGTTGGGTTGCACTTGAAAAAGGGTATCATAAAATAAAGACAGAATATTTTGAACGCACCGGCGGAGCGGAGTTGTTTGTTTATTTCAAGTCTCCGGATAATAAACCGGTTGATATAAATTCATTAAAACTCTTTTATTAAGAGAAGGGCTTATGATTACGTTTGAATTTGATAATCCTGCAAAATACATTGATCATACTCTTTTAAAACCGGATGCTACGGAAAAAGAGATTAAAAGATTTTGCAGAGATGCTGCAGAGTTTGATTTTGCTGCAGTTTGCGTGAATCCGTCAAGAGTAGAATATGTTTCAGGAATTTTACGTGAATCAAATATTGCTATCTGTTCTGTCGCGGGTTTTCCGCTTGGGTCATGTACAACGGAAACAAAGGTATTTGAATCTATACAGGCGATAGGGCACGGAGCAAAAGAGATTGATGCTGTAATTAACATAGGAAAACTGAAAGATAAAGAGTTTTCATTTGTTGAATTTGAAATAAAAAAGCTGGCTGAGGCATGCCATGAGAAGGAAGCCAAACTTAAAGTAATAGTTGAAACCTGTTTCTTATCTTCCTATGAAAAGCAGAAAGTATGCGAGCTGGTTGCTGTTGCTGGTGGAGACTTTGTCAAGACTTCAACGGGATTCGGTTCTGCAGGAGCTGATGAGGAGGACATTAAATTGATGAGAAGCGTTCTTGTGGGTACAAGTGTAAAGATTAAAGCATCAGGAGGCATTAGCACTCTGGAACAGTGCTATAAAATGCTGGAAGCAGGAGCTGAAAGAATAGGCACAAGCCACGGCATTGAGATAGTCAGTGAATTTATTAAGGTTCAGAATGCAGGGGGAGAGTAATGGACAGTGTATCAATTATCACGGAAAAACGTGACGGGAGGCCTCTTTCGGATCACCAAATTAAATGGTTTGTTGATTCATATATTAAAGGAGATATTCCTGATTACCAGATGAGCGCATTTTTAATGGCTGTTTATTTTCAGGGTATGTCCGGACATGAAGTGGAGTCATTAACAAATGCAATGATAAAATCCGGGGTTCAGACAGATCTTTCTTTTCTGAATGCACTTCCGGTTGATAAACATTCCACCGGCGGAGTAGGCGATAAGATTTCTCTGCTGCTTGCCCCACTTGTTGCAGGTGCAGGAGTCCCGGTACCAATGATGTCCGGCAGGGGGTTGGGGCACACTGGCGGCACTCTTGATAAGCTGGAATCAATTCCTGGCTTAAGAACAGATCTGTCTCAGGAACAATTTAAAAACGAAATAGCCCAAACAGGATTTGCAATGGCGGGGCAGACTGAGGAGCTTGTTCCTGCGGATAAAAAAATGTATGCTTTAAGAGATGTTACAGGTACGGTTCCGTCAATCCCTCTTATCTGTGCTTCAATTATAAGCAAGAAAAAAGCTGAAGGAACAGGAGCACTTGTTCTTGATGTAAAGCTCGGTAAAGGCGCTTTTTTCCGGTCACAGGAAAAAACACGGGAGCTTGCAAAAGCTCTTGTGAATCTGGGAAACCGCATGGGAATTAAGACAGTGGCATTGCTTACGGATATGGATGAACCTCTTGGATTTGCAGTGGGAAACTGGCTTGAGACAAAAGAGGCAATACTTGCTTTGAAAAAAGGCGAGGGTCCGGAAGACATAATTGAGCTGACAATTGAGCTGGGAGCCTTAATGGTTGTTCTCGGAGGAAAAGCTGAAAACAGAGATCAGGGCAGGGAAATTATTAAAGAAGTGCTTGAATCGGGAAAAGGTTTTGAACTTTTTAAAGAGATGGTCAGGATGCAGGGCGGGGATGTATCTGTAGTTGAAGATCCTGATTCTGTGGGAAGTTCCAGCTTTCTAAAAGAAATTAAGGCAAGCTCCGACGGATATATTAAATCAATTGACGCTTTAAAAACAGGGCTTGCTGCAAATGTGCTTGGCGCTGGAAGAAAAACCGTTGAAGATAAAATTGACCCTCTTGCAGGAATTGTGCTTTACAAAAAGACAGGTGATTTTGTAAAAAAAGGGCAGATCCTTGCTGTATTACATACGGAAAAAGAGAGTTTGTTTGAAGAAGCGGAGCAGATAATTAATGGTGCGTGGGAAATAAGCTCCGGGCCTTTGGAGAA
>QNDG01000024.1 GCA_003645915.1 Candidatus Zhuqueibacterota bacterium
AACAGCGAAACCGGCTTGTATAAGAAACCGAAAAACACCATGCCGGCATAGAGCGGCAATCCCTTGGCGGGATCAACGGCGAGTCCGAACGCCTCGTAGAGGCCGGGACGGGTCAGGAAAAGCGAGAGCATCCAGAACAGGATGCCGCTGAACAGCAGCGAGGCGACAAGATGCTGGAGTATATGGCGCAACTTGTAATGCCCGATTTCATGAGCCAGAACTGCAACAAGCTGGTCTGTTGTATGATTCTCAATAAGAGTATCATAGAGAGCAATTCTTCTGTGTTTTCCAAAACCTGTAAAAAATGCGTTTGATTTTGAAGACCTTTTGGAACCGTCCATTACAAAGATATTTGACAACGGGAATTTTACTTTTTCTGCAAAAGAGATTATTCTGTCTCTCAGCTCGCCCTGCTCAAGAGGCGTGAATTTATTAAACAGAGGCAGTATCCATACAGGCGCGATGAACTGAATAAATAAAGAAAAACCGGTTACTGTTATCCAGCACCACAGCCATGCAAGGTCTCCGGCGTACTGAAAAAATGCAAGTATTCCTGCAAAAACCGGAGCTCCGATAGCAACAGAAAGAGCAATGCCTTTAATTAAATCAAGGATAAAGGTTTTTACTGTTGTTTTGTTAAACCCGAACCGTTCTTCAATAACAAATGTTGAGTATATTGAAAACGGCAGAGAAATAATGGTTCTGAAAAAGATAAGAGTACCAACAAAAATAAGACCGTTCCATATAGGGTGTAGTCCAAAACTTCGTATATAAAGGTCAAGATAGTTAAAACCTTTTAAAAACCAGAAAAGAAGTGTAATAATCAACATAAAAGTTGAAGTAATAATACCGAATGTGGTGTTTGTTTTAAGATATTCCTGAGATTTTCTGTATTTTCCCTCATCCCAAACATCTGCAAATTCTACGGGCAGATCCGGTTTAATGTGCAGAATATTAAGAATGTCTGATAAAAGACTAAGAAAAAATTCCAGCAGGATTGCTGCAAGTATTATTTGGGCGTATAAATTCATAGTGTAAAATATAAAAGAATTCGGTATAAATTGCAAGTGCTGATGAGCTAATTATTTTATCTTTTGGAAAGTACAAACACTTTATCGCTGGGTCTGACCTTTTCATCAACAGGAACAGATACAATATCTCCTTTTAAACCTTGGGCTGCGGGTTTATCATTAATGTAAATTGACTTGACTTTTTGCTCCGTATAACCTGTTGTGGGCCCTGTAAAAATAATTGTATCGCCTGTTTGCAGCTTTCCTGTTTCAAGTTTTATCAGTGCGATTTTTGACTTTGCAAAATATTTTACCGGTTTTCCAATGTATATTTTTTTTACAGTAGCCTGCGAACCGTATGTGCCTGACCACTCTCCCAATTTTTTACCCAGGTAGTACCCTTTTTCCCAGAATCCTCTGTTAAATACTGTTTCAAGCTGATTTTTAAGTTCTTTTGCCATTTCTACAGAATATGTGCCTTTGTAATAACTGTCTATTGCTTGTCTGTATGCATCGGTAACTTTAAAAACATAGTCTGCAGATCTTCCCCTGCCTTCAATTTTAAAAACTGAAACTCCGGCTTCAATCAATTTATCCGTAATTGTTATTGTACAGATATCAGCAGGGGACATAACATACTTATTATCAATAACCAACTCGTCGCCTGTATCTTCATCTGTCACCTTAAATCTTCTTCTGCAGGTCTGAAAACAATCTCCCCGGTTTGCAGAGTGATTGTAAAGGGCAAGACTCATGTAGCACTTACCGGCAATTGATACGCAAAGAGCTCCGTGGACAAAAACTTCAATTTTAACAGGCTTTCCGTTCGGTCCTGAGATATTTTCATCTTCAATCTGACGGCATATTGAGGATACCTGATCCAGAGTGAGTTCTCTTGCAAGAACAATAACGTCGGCAAATTGGGAATAGAATTTAACAGCATCAATGTTGGATACATTGGTCTGTGTGGAGATATGAACTTCCATGCCAGCACTTCTTGCATAAGTGATTGCAGCAATATCGCTGCATATAACAGCAGTTATTCCGGCATTCTTTGCAGCATTAATCAGATACTTCAAAGTATCAATATCCTCATCATACACAAGGGTATTCAGTGTAAGATAAGTTTTTACATTGTTTTTTTTTGTGATAGAAACAATTTCGTCAAAATCATCCACAGAAAAAGAACTTGCTGCTCTGGAGCGCATATCCAGTTTCTTTGTGCCAAAGTAAATTGAATCTGCTCCGGCTTTTATTGCTGCTGAAAGAGCATCCCACGAACCTGCAGGAGCCATAAGTTCGATTTTTTGATTCATTCGGTTTACCTTATTTTAGTAGGACTCTTCCGGCCAGTATTCAATTCTGCCGCCTGTTATTTCATACTTTATACCTGAAATCTCAAAAACAGCTCCCAGTCTGAGATCAGGTTTAATGCTGCCCCAGTTAGAAATTGTCATTTTGCCCTTTGAAAAAATATTTACGGAAATTTCAAGTTTTTCATTTTTATGTATAATCCCTTCAACAGGTTCCATTATATAATTTATTTCAGATTGATGCCAGAGAAATATTTTAAATTTAATATCATCTGGAAATTTATCGGATTTCAGTATAATTTTTGATGTTGCAGGAATCTCTTCCAATGGGATTTTATCAATACTGAAAGAAATTGCCTTTAAAAACATTGTATAAACATTCAGTTTTTCCTGAGATCTGACAGCAGAGTAATACTCGTCATTATATCTCCCGTTCTTTTTGATAATACTGAGTTTATCAATAAGAAAACCACTTTCAGAAATTGTTTTTAATGATAACGTATCCCCGCTGATATTTATGTTTATAAGGTGGTGTACAGATTCAACTTTTGCAAGAAAATCACTGGTATCTGCCTCGTATAATCCTGCGCCGGCTCCGCCTGTGGTTATATAGGTTACAGGCCAAGAATCAGGCTGGTTGTCAGGCTTAACTGGAAAGAACCTTTCATACTGATGAGAGTGTCCTGCAAAAACTATGTCAATTTTATATTTAGTAAACAAAGCAGGCCATACATCTCTGCCCCAGGTTGATCTGTGGCCGCCCAGATTATAACATGGTCTGTGCATAAATACAAATTTCCATTTTGCATCTGTTTGTTCCATATCTTTTTTAAACCACTCAATCATCTTTTTTTCATACGGATGGCGGTAATCCAGTGAAACAAAGTGTGCATTTCCGAAATCAAAAGAGAACCATAAAGAGTCTGTATTCATACGGGGTAAAAAATAATATCTGAAAAGATTGCCGTTATCACCATCACCCTCGTGATCTCCAAGAGTAGAGATAAACAGGACATGGTTAATTAATTTTTGTGCAACTTTAAAGAAATGAGAATTCCACTGATCAAAACTGCCGCCCTGGGCAACAAGATCACCCATACTTATTACCAGATCAGGATTTAGTTTTATACTTTGGGCAATAATTTTTTCGAATACATCCCTATTCGATCTGCTGTCACCCATAGCTATAAAACTAAAAGGTGTAGTTACCGAAGGCATAGTTTTAAAGTATGTTACAGCGCTTTTTGTTTTACCGCACTTTACTGTATAAAAGTATTTCGTATCTTGGTACAGGCCGGTAAGTTTCGCTTCGTAAAGATAGAATTTGTTTTGCCTGCCTATTATTTTGGCAGGTGATTTTTTTCTTAGTACAGAAGTTTTGTCAAACAGCACTAAAGCCGGAGAATTAATGTCACTTTCCCACCTGATTGTTACTGAATTTCTGCCGGGTTCAGCTATGTACGGGCCCTTTGTAATTACCTGAGTAAAACAAGCATTCTGAATTCCCCACAAAGAGAAAAACAGCAAGGATAAAAATAGAATTTTATTCTTTCTCATTTGTACCTTCTTTATTGTGATGAATTAATAATAATTGGATTATTTTGTCACACTTTCAACTTTGTAATCAATACTTCTATCTTTAAGATATGCAATTACACTTGTAAAACAATTATTATCCGATCCCACATATTCAGGGGGAGAAATACCTTTTCTTGTATATTTTTTATCAATCAGAAGATTTGCTACAGCAGTGCACGCATAGCCTGTGGTTCTTGCCATTGATGATATGTTGGATTTTTTATCAAACCTGTCCAGCATATTGTAAACAATAGTAGTATTTTTATTGTCTGATCTGCCCTTTATTGTGATTCTCATTACTGTGAATTCATCTTGTTCCGGGTCTGGTTGCCATAATGGGAAAATTATCTTAGAGGTAAAGTCAACAGGACGGATCATTTCTTTGCCGAATTTAACAGGATCATCTGACAGAAATCCTGCATCCCTGAAAATTTCCATCAACCTTCTGTGTCCGGGATATCTGAGAGTTTTTTCCTTCATATTGGGGATTTTCATTGTTTTTAATAAAGACCGCAGACCGTCGGTATTAAATGCTTCAAGAGTACCGATCCCTTTAAAGTTAATAAATTCCGGATCACTTAAAGCAGGTTTTGTAATTATACTGTTGTTTTCAACAAAGCGTGCCGGTCTTGTATATTCTTCCAGAACATCGACAGGAGAAAAAGGAGCTTTGTATTCAAAAGGCAGGTTTCTTTCGTAGGGAAGTCCTCCTACAAGACACTCAAAACTTTCAATTTCCATAAGTGTGGAATGGTAACCGCATATCATATTACTCATACCAGGTGCAACTCCGCAATCTGTAACAGCTGTTACATCATACTTTTTTGCAAGATTATCAAGCTCAAACGGATCTTCCGGGAAAAATGAAATATCTACTATATTTTTACCGCTTTCAATAACTGCTTTTAATGTTTTAAATCCCATAAATCCAGGTACTGCTCCGATTATAAGATCTGCATTTTTAACAGCTTTTTTTATTTTCTTTTCTGATGAGAGATCTGCCTCGACGAGTTTGATATTTTTTTCGGATTTTAACGGTTCAAGAGACTTTTTATTAATGTCAACAACAGTAACCTCATAATTGAGGGACAGATCTTTTGCAATTGCTTTTCCCACCATACCGGATCCTAAAACAGTTATTTTTTCCATTACTTCTCCTTTATTATTGGAATGAAGGTTAATTGTTTTATTTTCTAATACTTAGCTTAAAAATTTCAAACATTGGAAATTTGTTAAAACCATATAAAAAATATGAAAAAATCACAACTGATTCCACCCATTTAAAATGGTTAAAAAATTGCAAATATTCAATATTTATTTGTTTATATGAGTAAAAAAAATTATCTTAAAAAAACAGAGTGAAGGATCAAAAAAGATGTCTATCTGCAATTGTCTTATTTAATAAGAAAATTGTTAATAATAATTTATTGTATTTTGGGAAAAGTCTGGAGATCCGATATCAGAGTTTATAGTAAATTCTGTATATCAGACTTAAGATTAAAAAATTTTTACCGTAGATAAATTTGAATAATAAATACTTGTGTTTTTATGTTTTATGTACTATATTCTCCCTTATTTGAGAGGGAGGAGCAAATAGCGGAGCAATAATAGTGTGATAAGACTGTGGAAACAGTTTGATAAAGGATTAAAACCTTACTGGAAAAATTATGTTTTTCAGAGTCTCTCTGCAACTGCGATAATGATTGTCCTCCTCGGATTCTTGACATTTAAAAATATAATTATTATTTCGTCTATAGGGTCGTCAGTATTTATAGTTTTTGCAATGCCCGGTACAATAACAGCCCATCCCAGGCATTTGATATTCGGCCAGATAATGGGGCTTATTTCCGGGATAGTAGGAAGTTTATTAACAAATATTGATTTTTTACCTGTAATTGTTTGCTATGCATTTGCAGTGGGTTTATCGGTATTCCTTATGGTCATTACTGATACTGAACATCCGCCTGCTGCAGGTACTGCACTTGGTGTTGCAGTCATGGGTTTTTCAATAGAAGCTTCGCTTTTGCTGATTTACGCTGTTTCAGTTCTTGCATTTGTAAGAACTGTTTTCAGAAATAAATTAAGAGATTTGTTATAGGGAATTTGCAGATAGTTAACTAATAATAATCACAAAATGGAGGTAGTGTATGCTCAATAATTTTTTCTGGATTGCGCCCATAGGCGCTGTTCTTGCGCTTGTTTTTGCCCGTTTGTTCTACACTCAGATGATGAAAGAGAGTGAGGGCACTGAAACAATGGAAAGAATTGCCGCTCACGTACGAAAGGGAGCAATGGCATATTTGAAACAGCAGTACAAAGTTGTTCTTATTGTGTTTATTGTACTGTCAGGTTTTTTTGCATTTCTTGCATACGGACTCCACCTGCAGAATGAGTATGTCTGGTTTGCATTCCTTACAGGCGGATTTTTTTCCGGTCTTGCCGGATTTTTCGGAATGAAGACTGCAACATATGCATCTGCACGAACTGCAAATGCCGCAAGAAAGTCTCTTGACGGCGGACTGAAAATCGCTTTCAGAAGCGGAGCCGTTATGGGGCTTGTTGTTGTAGGGCTCGGCCTGCTTGATATCTCTTTATGGTTTTTTATACTGACAAGAAGCTTTGCATATCCGCTTTCCATGAGTGACGGCCATAATCTTGTAATTATCACAACAACAATGCTTACATTCGGAATGGGTGCATCAACACAGGCTCTTTTTGCCAGAGTAGGAGGCGGTATTTTTACAAAAGCTGCAGATGTTGGGGCCGACCTTGTTGGTAAAATCGAAGCCGGAATCCCTGAAGATGATCCGAGAAATCCTGCAACTATAGCGGATAATGTTGGAGACAACGTTGGCGATGTAGCAGGAATGGGTGCTGACCTTTACGAATCTTACTGCGGTTCAATACTTGCAACAGCAGCTCTTGGCGCTGCTGCATATATGGATAACACAATTGTTCAGTTTAAAGCTGTAATTGCGCCTATGCTGATTGCTGCTGTTGGAACGGTTCTTTCAATTGCAGGAATTTTTGCTGTAAGAACCAAAGAAGGTGCAACACAGAAACAGCTTCTTAAATCTCTTGGCAGAGGAATCAATTTAAGTTCATTTTTCATTGTGATTTTTTCTCTTGTAATTCTGTATGTTCTTGATATTCCCAATGCTTTAGGAGTATGGGGTGCAATTGTGACAGGTCTTGTCGTAGGTATTGCAATTGGTAAAACTACAGAATATTTTACTTCGTATTCATACAAACCTACACAGAATATTGCCGAAAGTTCCAAGACAGGTCCGGCTACAGTAATTATTGCAGGACTGGGGACAGGAATGCTTTCCACTGCTGCTCCGGTTATGTTTGTAGTTATTGGTACTATACTTGCTTTCCTTTTTTCCGCACAGTTCCATTTTGAGAATGTAAGGGAGGGACTTTACGGAATAGGCATTGCTGCAGTTGGAATGTTATCAACTCTCGGAATCACACTGGCAACAGATGCATACGGTCCAATTGCAGATAATGCAGGCGGCAATGCAGAGATGGCCGGTCTGGGAGAAGATGTCAGAGCAAGAACTGATGCTCTTGATGCTCTTGGAAATACAACAGCAGCAACAGGAAAGGGTTTTGCAATAGGCTCTGCAGCTTTGACAGCACTGGCGCTTCTTGCTTCTTATGTTGAAGAGATTAAGGCCGGGCTTCTCAGAATCGGTACAACAACAATGGAGCTCGCCCATGGAAGAGTTATACCTCTTGCTCAGGCTTCATTAAAAGATTTTATGGATTTTTATGATGTAACTCTGATGAATCCCAAAGTACTTATGGGGGTTTTTGTAGGTTCTATGATGGCGTTTCTTTTCTGTGGTCTTACAATGCAGGCTGTTGGACGTGCAGCAGGTAAAATGGTTAATGAGGTAAGGCGCCAGTTTAAAGAGATAAAAGGTATAATGACAGGAGAGACGGAACCGGATTACGAGAGATGTGTGGAAATTTCTACAAAAGGTGCTCAACACGAAATGCTTCTGCCTTCTCTTCTTGCAATTGCAATTCCGGTTTTAATGGGCCTTGTTTTCGGTGTACCCGGAGTTATGGGACTTCTTGTTGGCGGTCTTGCTTCCGGATTTGTACTTGCGATTTTTATGGCAAATTCGGGCGGAGCATGGGATAATGCTAAAAAGTATATTGAGAACGGAAACCTTGGAGGAAAAGGTTCAGATGCTCATAAAGCAGCAATTGTCGGCGATACAGTAGGAGATCCGTTTAAAGACACTTCCGGACCGAGTCTGAATATTCTCATTAAACTTATGAGTATGGTATCAATTGTAATGGCCGGACTTACAGTTGCCTTTTCTCTTTTATAAATAACAGGTTATAAATCTTTACGGCCTCAGGAGAATTTCTCTTCTGAGGCCGTTTTTGTATTATGTGATACTGATAACAGGTTGATTTTGTGAAGTAATAGAAAACTATGCGAATAAATTGTGGCGTTTGATCTTGTGCAATAAGCTGAACACAGTACAAGGTGGTAAATTAATGAAATATATGATAAATATAAGTTCAGATAAAGGTTCCAGATTGTTATGATTATGCAGAAATGAAAATCTATCAGTGTGCCCCAAAAAAAACAATTTAAACAACAAAAATCAAACATAATCAGCAGAGAAAATACATGATTAGAGAACCTGTTATTGTTGATCCGAAAAGAGGCTGAGTTTGTATAAGACACCTGAATGAACTGTCAGAGGGAACGCATGGCTGTTTGTTCTTTTTTTGAGATATTAACTTTTTCGACTGGAGCTTAAAATTTAAAGATAATCATTTAACAAATAGTGCTCAACTTTAAGATAAAAGTATTCTGAAAAAATACTTAAATGTATTTATTCCGGTTATTCCTAAGTTCTTGACATTTTTAAAAATATGGTCTATATTTCTGTTGTTAAAAAAACGGAATTGGCAATGACAGAATTTGTATTAAAATCAAATTTTCAGCCTACAGGGGATCAGCCTCAGGCCATTAAAGAGCTGACGAATGGGATTAACAAAGGTG
>QNDG01000025.1 GCA_003645915.1 Candidatus Zhuqueibacterota bacterium
AAATGTAAAATAAATATTCATAAAATACCAGTTTCTATTTAAAATACTCAATTTATGATTTTTGAAGGCCAAACAATGGCTTTAGAGATTTTGGTATATATCGCAATAGACACACAGAAAAAACAAGGGAAAAGGGGAAAAACAAAACAGGCGCAGAGCCCTGCGCCTGTACATTGTATATCTACCTTAAAACCTGATAAATTTCAAGCCTGTTTTACCGGGCACTCTCTCCTTTTACAAAAATAATAAAATCACCAAGCCCTTTGTGCTCTTCAAATTTAATATTCTGCAGATCTTTAACAGGCACAACTGAGATTACGGAAACTTTTAATTCGGGTTCAAGCAGAAGTACCTTCTTGATAAATCCGAGTCTGTAATTGGAATGAAAAGATCCTTCGCATGTAAAAACAGTCTTTTCCGGATGTTCAGTTAAATAACTGACAATTGATTCTGCCATTGTATCATCTTTTAAACATTGAGCCTCGTACATTTTCTGAGGATTCATATGCTTCATAGGCATAGGTTTATCTCCGCCTGTCATCAGTTCAACAAACCTCTTTCTGTATTCATCATCTAATGCTTTTAGATTTTTTGCTATCCATACTTTCTCTGAATCAGGAATAGTACTTAACCCTTCTCCCCCTTTTCTTGCAACAATTGCAGCATATCTTCTCGGTACATTCATTGCAAGAACAGCAAGGTTGTTGTTTTTTGCAAATTCTATCAAAGGTCTGTACGCTGTTTTATAATTATTCCACGGTCTGGAGTTCTTTAAAAACGTTTCTTCGTCAATTTTCCCTGAGAGATAATCATCCAAGTATTTCTGAACGTCTCTTTCAAACATCTCAAGCGCAACTGTAATATTCCTGTTACCTGAGTAAACTGATTTCAGAATTTTTTTCTCAATTACATGAGTAAGACTGTCAGTATGAATTTCGCCTACAGAAATCAGGTTGCTGCCTTTCAGATTTTCGATCAACTCATCAAAAGTCATCTGCTTTTCTGCAGAACTGTCTGTAATAATTACAGGAAAATCCAATGTTACAGTCTGTTTTTTTGTGCACCCTGCAAATATCACAATAGCAATCACTGAAATTATTAATGCACGTTTCATACCTACCTCCACAGTTTATAATTTGGGAACAAAAAGCCCTCTTATGATTATCTCAGAAGAGGGCTTAAGTAAAATATTTTAAAACATGTTACTACTCTGCCATTCTTTTATACATTTCGTAACGCTCCTTAACAAACACTTCCGCTTCTTTCCAGTATTTTTCAACATTGTCAGGGAATGTCTGTTTTAAAGAAGCATACCTTCTTTCGCCCTCGAAAAATTCCTTAACAGGAACTTTGGGCTCTTTTGAATCAAGAATAAGAGGATTTTTCCCCTCTTTTTTCAGTGCAGGATTATATCTGTAAAGCAGCCAGTATCCCGAATCTACAGCTTTTTTCTCTTCCTGCTGTGTAAAGGCCATATCAAATCCATGATTAATACACGGTGCATAAGCAATAATTATTGACGGGCCGTCATAAGCTTCAGCTTCAACAATGGCTTTTAAAAGCTGGCTTCTGTTTGCGCCCATTGCAACTGACGCAACATAAACATAACCGTAGCTCATCATCATTAAACCAAGATCTTTTTTAATTGTCGGTTTACCGGCTTCTGCAAAACGAGCTACAGAACCAACAGGTGTTGCCTTGGATGCCTGACCTCCTGTGTTTGAGTAAACTTCAGTATCCATAACAAGAACATTAATATTTTTACCTGAAGCCATCACATGATCAAGACCGCCGTATCCGATATCATATGCCCATCCGTCTCCACCAAAGCACCATACGCTCTTATCAACAAAATAGCTTTTCAGCTCATTTATCCTGCTAAGACTGGCTTTAAGATCACCGTTGGCTTTTTCCAATGCTGCAGGTAAAAGGCTCTGAATTTTTACAGCATTGACTTTTGACTCTTCACCAACAGAATTCCACAATTCCAGAGATTTTTTGAAAAGATCCGCAAGTTCCCCGGTAATTCCGAATTCAAGAGCTTTGTTTATATGAAAATGAAGCTGCTTTCTGTTCGAATTAACAGCAAGCCGCATTCCGAACCCGTATTCTGCATTATCTTCAAACAGGGAGTTTGCCCATGCAGGACCGTGTCCGTTTTTATTTTTTGTGTAGGGAATAGTTGGGAATGTTCCGCCCCATATTGAACTACATCCAGTAGCATTTGCAATAATCATTCTGTCGCCGAACAGCTGTGTAACAAGCTTTACATAAGGAGTTTCACCACATCCTGCACATGCACCGGAAAACTCCATTAAGGGCTGTTTAAACTGGCTTCCCTTGACACTTGTCTCTTTTACAACAGTACTTAACACATCTTCAGGCATGGAAAGGAAAAAGTCAACATTCTGATCTTCACCTGCCTTGCGTTCCTCTTCAATGGGTTTCATAACAAGAGCATCTTTAGGACATTCATTGACACAGTCTATACAGCCAACACAGTCTTCAATAAATACCTGAACCTTAAAATCATATTTATCGCCGTCTTTGCTTAATGCTTTTAAAGTCTCGAATGTATCAGGAGCATTTTTCAGATTCTCTCTGTCAATCAGTTTTGTTCTTATTGCAGCATGAGGACACACAAGAGAGCACTGGTTACACTGAATACATTTATCCGCAATCCAGTGGGGAACCAGAGGTGCAACGCCCCGTTTTTCCAGAGCTGTTGTTCCTGAAGGGGCATAACCGTCAAGAGGCATTTTTGATACTGGAATCTGGTCTCCCTTTTCACGCATAACAGGTTCAATTACATTTTTAACAAACTCATCAGAATCATCAGGAATAAGTTTTTTCATCTCCATATATTCTTCAGGAAGAGAACCAGGTACTGTGACTTCTTCCAAGGCTTCGTTTACTCTGTCCACTGCAGCCCAGTTCATTTCAACAATTTTTTCGCCTTTTTTCAGATAGGTTTTTTTAATTGCATTTTTAATAAGTTCAATGGCCTTGTCTCTTTCAAGAACACTGGATATAATAAAGAATGCAGCCTGCATTACAGTATTGATTCTTCCGCCAAGGCCCACATCTTGTGCAATCTCAAGAGCATTTATGTTGTAAAATTTTATTTTCTTTTCAATGATTGTTTTCTGCATGTCTTTTGTCAGATGATTGAAGACCTCATCCTTTGACCAGTGAGAATTCAGAAGGAAAATCCCGTTTTCTTTTATTCCTTCGAGAACATCATATCTCCCGATAAAAGCAGGATTATGGCATGCAATAAAATCAGCATTGTAAACAAGATATTCGGACTGTATAGGAGATTTCCCAAAGCGAAGATGGCTTCTTGTTATACCCCCTGATTTCTTTGAATCATACTGGAAATATCCCTGTGCATACATATCAGTATTATCACCGATAATCTTAATTGAGTTCTTATTTGCACCTACAGTTCCGTCTGAACCAAGACCCCAGAATTTACAGCTTATTGTTCCCTCTGGTAGTGTGTTTATATGTTCTTTAACCGGTATTGAAAGTTTTGTTACATCATCTTCAATTCCTACTGTAAAGCCATGGAAACAAGCGCCGTCAAGGTGTTCATAAACAGCTTTGACCATTGAAGGTGTAAACTCTTTTGAAGAAAGTCCGTATCTTCCGCCTACAATAGTTATATCTTTTTTATCTTTTAATGCAGTAACAACATCCTGATAAAGGGGCTCTCCCAATGATCCCGGTTCTTTGGTTCTGTCCAGAACCGCAATCTTTTTAACTGAAGCCGGGATTGCTTTGATAAAATGCTCTGCAGAGAAAGGTCTGAATAGTCTGACTTTAATTAAACCAACCTTTTCCCCTTTTTGTTTATTAAGATAATTAACAGTCTCTTCAACTGTTTCCACTCCGCTTCCCATTGCAATAATAATTTTTTCAGCATCAGGCGCTCCGAAATAATCGAACAGATGATAGTTTCTTCCTGTGTATTTTGCAATGAGATCCATGTATTCCTGTACTATGCCGGGAGCAGCAATATAATATTTATTGACTGTTTCTCTTCCCTGAAAATATACATCCGGATTCTGGGCTCCCACCTTAACTCTTGGATTCTCCGGATTAAGAGCTCTTTTTCTGAAATCTTCAACATACTTCATGTCAATCATTTCAGCAAATGCATCATAGTCAATTACTTCTATTTTCTGAATTTCGTGTGAGCTTCTGAATCCGTCAAAAATATTGATAAAAGGTATTTTTGCCTTCAGACTCGCAAGGTGAGCAACTCCGCCAAGGTCCATAATCTCCTGTATGGATCCTGCGAAGATCATACCCCAGCCTGTATTTCTTGCTGACATCACATCTGAGTGATCACCAAAAATTGAAAGGCTCTGGCATGCAAGAGATCTTGCGGAAACATGAAAAACAGCGGGAAGCATTTCACCTGCTATTTTGTGCATATTAGGAAGCATGAGCATAAGCCCCTGAGAAGCTGTAAATGTTGTTGTTAATGCTCCGGCAGATAAAGAACCGTGTACAGCGCCTGACGCGCCTGCTTCGGACTGCATCTCAATTACATCAACTGTCTGACCGAAAACATTTTTTCTTCCGTTTGCCGCCCAAAGATCTGCCAGCTCTCCCATAGGAGAAGAAGGTGTAATTGGGTAAATAGCTGCCACATCGCTGAATGCATATGCCACATGAGCAGCGGCTGTATTCCCATCCATAGTTGACTTTTTTAAACTTTTCATTTGGAACCCACTCCTTATTTAGTAAATATTAATTAATTTTTCCCAGTACATGTAAATTTACATGCAGACTAAATTGAAGAAATACGCAGAAAGGTTCGTGCTTTTACTCTCGTAAAGTTTATTGCAAAAAATAAAAATACAAAATGAAAAATGCAAACCTTTTTCAAAATAATTTCATTTTTATCATGCATTTTTACTAGCCTGAATAATTCATAAAACTGAGTATTAAGCTCTAAACCATCACATTAATAAAAACTTAGTTCTAAAATTTGATTTTCTGTAAATTGTTGTAATTAAAGCCATTAGCTGTATTTTTCTGAGTTTTTATGAATAATCCAGACTAGAAACTGTCCCCCGGGAAACACTTATTAACATCATTAATATCCATAAGCCGAACCCGATAAAAGGCCTTAATTGACTAATGCACAAGAGCCACCATATCTCTGACTGAAGCTTCAATTCCTATAAACATTGCACGTGATAAAATTGCATGGCCTATGTTTATCTCTTCAACATTTTCAATCTGAGCGATCTCGGAAATATTCTGATAATTAAGCCCTCCTGATGCAGAAACTCCTACACCAAGCTTTGCAGCACCCATTGCTGCGGATTTTACAGCTTCAATCTGGTCGGAGCATTCAACCAAATCTTCCGCACCGGAGTATCTTGCCATTTGCAGTTCAACATAATCCGTTCCTGCTCTGGCAGCAGCTTTTACCTGCTGAAACACAGGATCAACTGCAATATTGACAACTATTCCGTGGTTTCTTATCTCTGAAATAATTTTCTCGAAAAAGGACGTTCTTCCCAAAACATCGAACCCTCCGCCTTCTGTGGAACCGGCACTTTTTTCAGGTACAAGGGTTATCATATCAGGCTGTATGCTGAGTGCTAATGACAAAAGTTCTTCTTCAGGAGCGATTTGAATATTTAAGTGAGTTTTTACTATTTCTTTTAACATCTTTACATCACGCTCTTTTATTAATTTCATATCTTTTCTGAGTCTGCACACAATACCGTCCGCTCCTCCTATTTCCGCCAGAACTGCAATACTGACAGGATCCGGATCCGGATTTTTTGAGCCTGCTCTTAAAAGCGCAGCTTTTTCAATATTAACGCCAAGTCGTGCCATGGTATATCTCCCTAACTAGTATTTATAGAATTTCCGAAACATAAACAAAGCTGAATCCTTTGGCCTGTATTTTTTCAACTTCTTGTTTAAGCACCTTTAAAGTCAATGATCTTGAATGACCTATTCCCACTGCATATCCTCTTTTTTCAGCCTGTTTTGCAAGACTCCACAGCTGTTTTTTTATTGTCTCTTCATCAGGTTCCGTATCAAGAAAAACATTGCGTTTCGTACATTTTAAATTAAGTTTTTTTGCTACGTCAAACGCAACTGTTTTCGCAGTTGTTCTGCTGTCAACAAAATAAAGGCCCCTTCTTTTCAAATCTTCAAGTACAATGGTCATAATTCTGTTCTGCTGTGTAATCTTTGATCCCATATGATTGTTTACACCTTTTGCAGTAGGAACCTGATCCAGAGCTCTTTGAATAATTGTAAGAATCCGGGACTTACTCATATTGTCGAAAATCATAAATTCATCTTTGGAAAATTTCCCTGCTATTGGCTCCATTGGAAGATGCAGAATCGTTTCACAACCGAGCCCGGAAAATTTTCTTGCAACCAAAGTGCTGTTTTTTCTTCCCGGAAGGATGGAAACCGTTAAATGTATTCCGAGATCAGCAAAAGATCTTGTAAAAGAATCCCATCTGTCCCCAAAATCATCAATAATCAGTACAATTCTGCCCCTGTTTCTTTTAACTTCTTTCTGCGGATTAAGAAAAACAGTAAAATAAACAGAATCTTCAAATCCCACAGATAATCTTACTTTGCCCGATATTGGATTCCCCCGGGCATCGAGTATTTCAGCCGGGATTTTTAAAACTCTTTCCTGAAGAGCAAGATGAATATTTACAATAGGAAGGTCTTCCGGAACATTAACAATTATTTGTTCATACCCGTTTTTCCTTATACCTGTTAAAGGCTTAAGATCAAAAGTATTTAAAACATCAAAAATTGCTGTTCTAAGCAATTCAATCTTTGGGTAATTGGAATAATCTGCCGGCAACTTCTGACTTCTGTTTGTAACAATCAGTTGAATTAAAAAAAGAGTTATTACAAGCGCTATACCCGTAACAGGGATCCATGGATTTGCAAAAATCCGGGTAAAATTATTTCTTCCTGATTTCAGGTTCAACCTCCCAGCTTTGCTTTAAGCAGAGACCACGGCGGCACGTCTGATGTTCTGTAGTCAATCCAGTAATAAATTGACCATTCACCTTTCACATCCGGTACAAGCCAGAATTCTGCCCTTCCTTTAAAACTTTTATGTTCCAGCACTTCACTGGTATGAGGAACTCTGAGGTTATAATCAACTAATAATACTGCACTGTCAGACGCAACAGTCTGTTTTTCAAGAGAAAGAGAGAGTGTGCAAACAGAATCATCCGGTATAATTGAAAATATTTGTCTTATCGCACTTTCTTCATTTTGTCTTGTCCAGCCTGAAAAAATTCCTGAAAACTGGACCGCAGTCTCAGGATCAGGTAAAAACCTGTATGTTTTTGAACTGTAAACAGAATCTGTCAGACACCTTACAAAGTATTCAACACTTTTTTCTTTTACAGCTTTCTGAAGATTTGACATTACAATTTCGGGGCTGACAGGTATTACCCAGTCAGAGCGGGAACTTTTAGGCTCTTCCGGCTCTCTTAAAGAAAAGGGAAACCTGCAGTAAATAAAAAACAAACTAAATGTAGTAATAAAAATAAAATACCTTCTCATCTCCGGCCTGACTCCCCCGCGTTCGCACTATATAACCCGGGAAATCCTGAAACACCAACGGTGTTTCTCTAAAAAAATTCTTGTATTTTTAAACCTTTTAAACCATACAATATACAACTTAAAATAACAATAACCTGCCTATTAATCAATCGGATTTTATGAATTTTTAAGTGATTTTAAAAAATCACAGGTATTTGTTGTTTAATTTCAATTCTGTTTTTGCCTGTTCTGCAATTTAAAGCAAACACACTTACTCCGGCCTGATGAGCATCTTTCAGAATATTGTAAAAATCAGGATCTGTTTCTCTGTTGGGGCTGACCTGTCTGGCATCAGGCCTCTGCACAATAAATATAACTGCACTGCAGCTCCCCTGATTTTTAAGATTGATTAGTTCCGTTATATGTTTTACCCCTCTTGCAGTAGGAGCGTCAGGGAAAAATCCTGTTTTATCTATTACAAGAGTTACGGACTTAACTTCAATAAAACATCTGGACTGTTGATTTTTTAATACAAAATCCAGCCTGCTGGTTCCGCATTTCACCTCTTTTTTAATTTGTTCGTATTTTCTAAACTCTTTTATAATACCCTGTTTAAATCCTTCGCAAAAAAGCTTATTGGGAAGTGTTGCATCAACTGACACCCAGACTCCCTTTTCATTCCGGATCATAACAAAATCATATTTTGTTTTTCTTCCGGGAGTACCCTTATATAAAATACCGGCTTTTCTGCCTGGGATAAGCAGCTCACCAAGCCTTCCTGAATTTGCAAGGTGAGCAGAGACTATGGAGCCGTTCAGATTGATCCGTACTGTAAATCTGTTAACTCTCTCTACGAATTCACCCTGTAAAATATCTTTATAAAACATATTAAATCACATAAAAAAAGGAGCTGTCTTAAAAGTCCGTCTTACCCACTCTGCACAATTAATGCATACATGTCAAGACTCTTAAATTCTGCAATCAAATAATTACAAAATTTAACAGGACTCTTTGGACAACCCCTTGCTGAAACTATCTTTTTACGCCTTATTTTACTTTTGTTCTGTACTTTCCTCTTTTAATTCTTCTTCAGCCGGTTCATCCTCTTCTTCCTCTTCCGCATCTTTTCTTTCAAGGAGATTTTCATCGTCCTTTTTCTTTTTAATAACCAGAAAAACCAGGCAGTTTCCTGCATTAAAGACCGCCATAGGATAAGAAATTGCAAACCCTCCGATAATCAGCAGTAATATTGCCATTATCCACGAAGAGATGTTTGTAATTAACGGCAGAGTCAGGCTCATCAATTCACGACTGTAAAAGAAATAACCGGAGTAATCTCCA
>QNDG01000500.1 GCA_003645915.1 Candidatus Zhuqueibacterota bacterium
TATGAATATTTATTTTATATTTAGACGTCTTTTTGGTAATTAGAGATAAAGAATGGTTATAAAGCTTTTTGGAATGCAAAAGATACAGAAAGCATATGATGTCCAATTCTGCAGATGTTTTTTATATTAAGTCATTGCAAACCGGTTTAAAATAGTAATTTCTTCAATGAAATTATGAAGTGACACAGGCTTTATCAATACAGTATCCAGCAGTAAAAAATCTTCATTTTTTTCTGTATTTCAGGTTTTGCCTATAGATTTTCACATAACATTTTCTTTTGATTTTATCCGGTTTTATAATTCCTTCTTATTATTAAAGATTTTACTTGAAAGCATTTATACTAATGGTTATATTTGAACACAATATCAGATTTGATTAACAGCATGTCAGCCGATTTTGTAATTTTACAGGAATAATTGGCTTTATCTTGTAGTAGAAGTTATCATGTGTAAATTTGTATTGGTGCAAATTTCAAAAGTATATTAAGAATATTTTAATGAGCCGATAAAGCATGCTATTTTGATCTTAATTATTTTGTTATAAGTAAACCGGAGTGCATATTTAATTTTTGGAGGTAAGGGTATGGCAGAAAGTGCTGTTGATGCGATGAAAAAAGCGCACGAGGTGTTGGCAGCCTATGATTTCAAAGTTATTGATCTGGAGAGAGGTTATGCCAGAAGAACCCTGAAAGTGGATCTTGACAGAAATGAGATAAGTGAACACCCAGTATCTCAGAAGATGATTGATCTGTGGACAGGGGGTAAAGGATTTGATCTGTGGCTCATGTTTCAGGAGATTGATAAAAACACTAAATGGGATGATCCCAATAATCCCATATGTTTTTCTCCGGGCCCTCTTGGAGGGACCACATCTTTTCCTGGTTCGGGAAAAACTATTGTAACCTCTATTTCACCGCTTACAAAATCAATTATGGATTGTAATGTAGGTGGATATTTCGGGCCCTACTTGAAATTTTCCGGATACGATGCGCTTGTAATTATTGGTAAAGCAAAAGATGATGTTGTTGTTGTGATTGATGCGCAAACTGAAAAAATAACAATTGAAAAAGCTCCCAAAGAACATATTGATTCTCACCTTCTGTCTGAAGAATTGACTGAAATGTATGCAGACAATGAACTTGACAAGAGAAATATCTCTGTTGTTTCCTCAGGCAAGGGCGCTGAGCACACATACATGGGAGTGCTTAACTTTTCTTTTTATGACTGGCGCAGACAACTGCCTAGAATGAAACAGGCAGGAAGAGGCGGAATAGGAACTGTTTTCAGGAATAAAAGATTAAAGGCAGTAGTTGTAAGAAACAGAGATATTACACCGGCATGGAGAGTGGCGGAAAATAAGGTCCAGAAACTTGTACAGCCTGAAAAAATTCCCCATTGTGATTGTACTGCAGAGATTGAACAGATATGTGCAAAGTACAACAACAATCCCGAGTATGTAATTGAAATGATGCAGGATGTGCAGGACAGATATCGCTGCATTCCTCCTGAGACACTTGATGTTATAAATTTAAAAACCAGAACTCCCAAGGCTTATCTTTACCATATAGCAACTTTTTACAAAACATTCAGCCTTGAAGAAAAAGGCGAACAGACAATTCAGGTCTGTATGGGTACAGCATGCCATGTTAAAGGCTCGGCAAAAATTCTTGATGAATTTGAGCGGGAACTTAATGTTAAAACCGGGCAGACAACCAAGGATAAAAAGTTTTCTTTGGAAGCGGTTGCATGTCTCGGAGCCTGCTCTCTTGCGCCTGTTGTTAAAATCGGGGATGAAGTGCTCGGCGGAGTGCAGGTAAAAGATGTTAAAAAAATTATTAAGAATGCTCAGGGAAAATAAGTTAGAGAGGTGGAATAAATGCCAAAAGTAAAAATGCAAGATCTGGAAATACTGGCCCGCGAAGAGCAGGAAAGACAGAGCCGTTACAAAGGGATGGTCATGGTTTGCAACGGTACAGGATGTGTTTCTGCAGGGGGCTTTAAAATAAAAGACAAGCTTGAAGAAGTTATAAAGGCAAAAGGACTGGACAAAGATTACCTTGTCGTTGGTACTGGGTGTAACGGATTTTGTGCAATGGGGCCCATTTGCGTTATGCAGCCCGAAGGTACTTTTTACCAGAAGATAAAAGAAGAAGATGTTGAAGAACTGGTTGAGAGTCATCTTGTAAAGGGGAAACCCCTTGAAAGGCTTCTTCACAGAGATCCTGTAACAGGAGCTGTAAACGAAAAAATTGAAGACATCTCATTTTTTACAAAACAGCAGCTTATATCCTTACGCAACAAAGGCCTTATTGATCCGGAGAATATTCACCATTACATTGCACGTGGTGGATACAGGGCACTAAAGAAAGTTTTTGAAGATAAAGATCCGGACGGAGTAATTCAGACAGTGATAAAATCCGGTATTCGCGGCAGGGGAGGCGGAGGGTTCCCAACCGGAATCAAGTGGCAGTCAGGTAAAAAGGCTGCGCAGGAAAAAGAGGAAGAAATATACGTTGTGTGTAACGGAGACGAAGGCGATCCCGGAGCTTTTATGGA
>QNDG01000026.1 GCA_003645915.1 Candidatus Zhuqueibacterota bacterium
AATTTTTTTAAAGCATCAGCAGGAAAAACTTGTTTATTTAATTTTTTGCGAATGACAGTGCGAGTACAATTATCATCAGCATTCGATACGCCTCTTATAATCGACGATAAACAAACCAGAAAGAAATTTTTAATATCATTAGAACATTTTAAAGAAAAAATGTTTCTTTTCAAATAAGCTAGTTCAAAAAGTATCTCTTTATTAAACCAATTATCACGATAGGGGAAATCTGGAAGAGTTAAACCATCTAATTTATCAGAATTATAATTTAAAACAGACCTAATAATTATTTCTTTGGCTTTTGTAAGGTTTCGAATATTTAAAGGAGTTGTTTTAACTTTTGATATAAATCTTGAAAATGGGTCAACATCTATACCTATGGAATTTCTTCTATTTAACAAAGCTTCAATATTAGTAGTTCCACTTCCAGAAAATGGATCCAATATTAAAGAGTTCTCATTTGAGTATCTTTGTATTAGCCATCTCGGTAATTCAGGGAAAAATTTAGCAGGATATTTATGTAAACCATGGGTTAAAATAGTTTGGTCATAACTAATGAAAAGGAACCTATTTTCATTTTTAACAGGAAGGTTTGGAGGTATCTCACCATCTACACGAATTATTGTTTCATTAAAATTATTTTTTATTTTTTTTACATTATTTAGAGGTTTATGTTTAAATAAATCATACTGTTCTCTGTTAGCTCTTGCTCTTTCCTATTAACTTTATTAATAATTTCGTTCAAAGATATCGGATAAAAAGAAGAATAAGAAACAGTTTTCATTTATTTTCTCCTCAACAATAAAAAGTTTTTAAAATTTGCCATTTGGTATATAATATAATTTAGCTACCATATATTGTATAGATTTTTTGCTAAAACAATTTCAACCAACGTTCGACACATGCAGAAGTAGCGAAGCTATTTGCCGTAAGGCCAAGCGACCCGATAGGGCAACGCAGCATATAGCGGTTGTTGTAGGCCCGAAGGCAAGGCCGTCAGGCCACAGAGTTTTTGTGTCAATATTTTCTGTTCTTAAAATCAAAAAGTATTCCCTCTCCTAAACAGCGAAGTTAGGATGACGGAGCTGTTTTTATTCTTTCTTCTTGTGCATTAAAAAGCTCATTGAAAATGTTATCAGCTCCTCATGCTTGTGCAGCTGTAAAAGCTATTTTTCGTTTTTCTGTAATGGGTAATGGCACTGATGTCTTATAATCAAGGTTATGTTATGCTTCTTCCTAAGCGTGTTGAAAAAGTGTCTTTATCTGTAATTCAAAAAATGGTGGTATGTATTCTTTAAAAGATTTATTAGGAATAATGTCCTCTGGAATGAAAAGCATATAATGCTTTCCTTCATACCCAAATTCATTTATAGAATCTGACACAATATCTGCACGTTCAATATAGCTATAGTAATCTTCAATTATTTTTGCAATTTTATCTACATCTGAAATGTAAAATGTGACAATCCTGGCACCAAGTTGGTCTTGTATTTGATTTATTGGGTCTGAATATTTAAAATGACCATTTTCATCTTTCTTTTTTGCCTTTTGGATAAATCTTTCTACGGTTTTTGAGCGTACAGCTATTTTATCAACTCTTGGATAATTAGACAAAATATCCTTAAGGTGTTTATGTAATTCGGGAACGAGTTTGTCCAAATAATTTATTTTTCTGTTGTTATATGTATCTTCTAATTTTGTAAAATCCATTTATTAATTCCTGTTTCTTATTTTTGTATTAACGACAATGCCTTCTGTTTCAAAACGATAAAGATGCTTCTGTCGATTTATTACTTTAGGATTAAAGCATTTATCAAAGCTTTCTGCTGGCACAATTAGTGTTCCATTATTGTTAAGCTCAATAGCTGGGCAGATAAAGCTTTCTGGCCAACGTAACGATAATAGGATTTACACGATTCTTCAGTAGAAAATCGTTTGTCGAATTCACGAAGAGTTTTCGGGTAATCCTCCATAGATTTCAAATATATATGTTGTGTCAAGGTCAGTCAAGGGAATACCCACATAATTGTATTATATGTTAAAAGATAAATGTAAAATCTGCTTTAAATAATAGTTTTTAACTTATTCAGTCTGTTTTTTAACTTCTTATTCCTGACTTTCTCTTTTAATAATTTACTAATATTAAAATTTATATTTTAGATAATTTAAAGGTATATAATATGACTCATAACAAGAAGTTATCAATTATAGGATTAGGGAAATTAGGCAGTACTATGGCTGCCTGCTTTATTCATAAGGGATATGAGGTAATAGGAGTAGATATAAATCAAGACTTTGTAGATGCTGTTAATAGGGGTCACAGCCCAATTTATGAACCCTGTGTAGATGATTTAATTAATGTAAATAAAAATTTAATACAAGCTACGACAGAAATTGAATTTGCAATTTTTCATACAGATGTTTCTTTTATTATTGTTCCTACTCCAAGTATGGGAAGTGGCCTTTTTTCTACAAAGTATGTAGAATCTGCAACTATAGAAATAGCCAAAGTTTTATCAAAGAAAGAAAAATATCATGTTATAGTGATTACTTCTACAATTTTACCCGGGGATACTGAGAGAATAGGAAAAGATATTGAGAAAATATCTGGAAAAAAAATAGGTAAAGATTTTGGCCTGGTTTATAATCCAGATTTTATAGCTCTAGGTAGAATAGTACATGATTTTTTGAATCCCGATATGATTCTTATTGGAGAGTCTGATGAAAAAGCCGGAAGTATAGTTCAACAGATACATGAGACTATTGTTGATAATGAACCTGAAATATATCGAATGAATTGGTATAATGCTGAGTTAGCCAAAGTATCTCTTAATTCTTATTGTACTCTTAAATTGACCTTTGCTAATATTATAGCTGAAATTTGTGAAAAAATGCCCGGAGGAGATGCTGAAATAGTTTTGAGAGCTATAGGTTCGGATTCTCGGATAGGAAATAAATATTTCAGAGGTAGTTTGGCATGGGGCGGGACATGTTTTCCGCGTGATAATAGAGCTTTTGCTAAGTCGGTAGAACAATTTGGAATAAGAAATACTTATAGTGAAACTACGGATAGAATTAATGATTATCATAAAACTGATCGTATCTGTAATCTTCTAATAGAATATCTTGAAATGAAGAATACAAATGAACTAGCTATATTGGGGCTCGCCTATAAAGAGGATACTCCTATTGTTGAAGAAGCTGTTTCTTTATCAGTTATTAAAAAATTAACTGAAATGGGATATAAAATAACAGTTTATGACCCTGCTGCTATGGAAGAGGCAAAAAAAGAATTAAGTCAAAATGATTTAATTACTTATGCCTTTTCAGAATATGATTGTGTTAAAAATAAATCAGTATGTTTTATTGCAACCCCATGGAATTCTTTTAAAAGTTTAGATATTGAACAGATATTAAAAATTATGGATAGCCCTATCATCTTAGATGCATGGAAAATTCTTTCTGTACCTGAAAACAGTAAAATTGATATTCGATATATTGGAAAAAATATAAATAATAAATAGGATAAAAATGTGCCCCAATTAAGTTTTGTTGTTAGTGGAAGAAATGACAATTATGATGGAAACTTTGATGAACGTTTAATTATAGCTTTAGAACATAATATAGAAAGTCTTCCTACTGCTGAATTCATTTTTGTTGAATGGAACCCCTATCTTGATAGGCCATTAACTTCAGAAAAACTTCGAGATCATTTTGGTGATAAAATTCGCTATTTTGTTGTTCATCCTAAATATCATAAATATTACTGCAGTATAGATGAATTTCTTGAATACCCGGCTAAAAATGTAGGTATAAGACGATCTCAGGGAGAATTCGTAGGGTGTATAAATTCAGATATAATTTTTTGTCCGGATCTTGTTGAAAATTTAAAAAATAAATTAATTCCTAATATTCTTTATAGAGCTACTCGAATAGATATTCGACCCGATTATCTTAGAGTTGTTTTTCCTTTTCATTCTAAATATATTCTTGAAAAAAATTATGGTTATATGAATGCAGCAGGCGATTTTTTATTAATGCATAGAAATCTCTGGCATACAATTACTGGTTATTGTGAGGAATATCCATGGCAAAGATTACATAAAGATGCTTATTTAGTTTATTTACTTGTAGATATAAAAAAATTTAAAGTAAAAAATATTGGTTCTATTACTCATTGGAGACATCCCAGTTCATGGTCTAATGGAAAATGCAGGGCTAAAGTTGGAGACCCTAATTGGAATTTTACTTTATGTGACTTTAGAACTAATAAAAAAACTTGGGGCTTATCTTTTGCTCAAGAGATAGATAAAGACGGTATAACTTGGTTAATGTAGGGGACTCTATGAAAATCGGAGATGGTGATATTATTATTGTATTAAAATCTGAAAAAGGTCAGTTGTTTACATCTCAGGTAGTCCTTTTAGTGAAAAATGGAAATGTTTTAAATCAAGTAGGCTTTGTTCAGTCTCTGAATCTTAAAGCAGATATTAAAAAAACTCATGTTGAAATGTTGGTAAAAGTTCCTGCTGAATTTAATAATAATCTTCCAATACTTGGAAAACGCTTATTTCAACTAGAAAAATTAGGATGTAAAATAGAAAGGATTTAAAAATGAAAACAGCTTTAATTTGTGGCGGTCATGGTTTCATAGGTCATCATATGGCTCGAAGATTAAAAAAAGAAGGGTATTGGGTAAGAACTGTAGATATAAAAGAATTTCCTTATGGTGATTTAGAATCTGATGTTGATGACTATGTAATCGGTGATTTAAGAGACTGGAATATATGTAAAAAAGTTTTTTATGTTTCAGATGGAAAAGGGTTTGATGAAGTATATCAGTTTAGTGCTGTAATGGGCGGTGCCGGATATATTTTTACGGGTCTTAATGATGCTAAAGTTATGCATGATTCTGCTCTTTTAAATATAAATATTGCTGAAATGTCAAGAAAAGCAGGAGTTAAAAAATTATTTTTTAGTAGTTCAGCCTGTTTTTTACCTGGTATTTATGTTATTACTAATTATGGCGGATCAAAGATTGAAAATATTGAAATAGGAGATTATGTATTAACTCATACAGGAAATTTTAATAAAGTTTTGGAAGTATCTGATAGAAAATATAAAGGTATTATCAAAATTATTAGAATACCAGGATTTCCTCCTATTCAATGTACTGAAGAACATCCATTTCTTTTAGAAACAGGGGAATTGATAAAAGCTAAGGATTTAAATAATAATGACAGATTAATTATGCCTATTCCTAAATTAAGAGAAGACAATTCTTTTATTAACATCGAAATGGCTGAAAAAACTAAACAATATCTTCAGGTTATTAACGATAAACCTGAGAATTTAATGGAATATAGTAAAAAATATAATATTAAATATCATAATATTTATAATTGGTTAAGATCTGATAAGTTCAATCGTTTAATAGACCCTCTTACTGTTGAAAAGATAGAATTAGATTCTGATTTTGGAGAATTAATAGGATTTTATCTTGCTAATGGATGGGTAGAAAAGTGTCGCAGTAATCCCCGCTTATTGTTTTCTTTTGGAGATATTCCAGAATATAAGAAAAGAATTTCACTATTATTAAATAAATGTTTTGGTATACCTTATAATCGTATCTGTACTATAAATATGAAAAATCAGAAAGGATTTAAATTAGAAGTTGTGTCCAAAACTTTATATGAATTTTTTTCTGAAAATTTTTATGATGGGTTAGGAACAAGAGCTGTAAATAAATTAATTCCTATTTATTTAATGAATTCTAATAAAGATTTTTTAAGAGGTCTTATAAAAGGTTATTGGTTAGGTGATGGAAATGTTTATACTACTCAGAGTAGAACCCGTATTAGTAACTCTACAGTTTCACTCAATTTAAATTGTTGTATTAGAATGATCTTAAATTATTTGGGAATACCGGTTTCTCTTGTAATTAAATCCCCTGAAAGTCATAATTTTCAAGGCAGAGTAATAAAAGGAAATTATGATGTTTATCAATCTTATATAGTAGGAAAAGAAGCTAAAGATGTTTTTTCTGATATTTTGAATATTGAAGATATAGAGACAATTACTAGTAAATATATTAAAGTTTCTGAGAATAATTTTTCTTTACCAATAATTTCTATTGAAGACGGATTCTATGACGGTAGTGTTTATAATATGGAAGTAGAAGGGGACAATTCTTATACAGTCTATGGGATAGCTGTACACAACTGTGTTTATAATCAGTTAAATCAAAAAGATACAGATAATCCAATAACATCTGAAGATTCAGCTTATCCAGCTTATCCTGACAGTGATTATGGTTTTGAAAAATTGATAAGTGAAAGATTATATTTGGCTTATGCTAGAAATTATTGTTTAAATGTAAAAATAGCCAGATTTCATAATATTATGGGTCCTGAGGGCGCATGGGGGAACGGAAAAGAAAAAAGTCCCGCTGCAATATGTAGAAAAATAGCAGAGGTTGCTGATGGAGAAACTATTGAAATATGGGGCGATGGTTGTCAAACAAGATCATATCTTTATATTGATGAGTGTTTAGAAGGTGTACGTAGATTAATGAATTCAGATTTCTCGGGACCCGTTAATATAGGTTCTGATGAGATGGTTTCAATAAATAAACTTGTTGAAATTGTTAAAGAAATAGCTGGAAAACCTGATATTAAGATTAGACATATAAGCGGCCCGCTTGGAGTTCGAGGGCGTAATTCAGATAATAAATTAATAAAAGAAAAATTAGGTTGGGTTCCAAATTATTCATTAGTAGAAGCTTTAAAAAAATTATACCCGTGGATAAAGGAACAAGTAGAATCTGGAAAAGAAGATTGTCCGTGGTCAAATTAAAAATAATTAAAATAGTATTTTGTTAAAATGAATAAATCTATATTTCTAACTTCCGCTGCTAGATGCGGTACGCATTGGGTAGAAAACATTCTTGCTTATGTTCTAGATTTAAAAATAGGTTTAAAAAGATATATTCCTAATTCTGATGGAAGAATTTTTTATAATGATGAAGATTATATAGAAGCTTTAAAAAAAGAAGAAGAAGAAAAATCAGGAGGATTTATTTATTCCGCTCATATTGCTTTAAATCTTCTTGCGCCTATTATTAAATTTGTAAATATTATAATGTTAATAAGGGACCCCAGAGATATATGTATATCAGCGGCATATTTTAAATTAAAAAATGAAAAATATGAGAAAAAAAAATTTGAACAGTGTTTAAGAAAACTTTTGTTTGATGGGGGGCCAAATATTGATTTTAATATTTCGTCTGTAAAAGATAAAATTTTAAAAAAAACTCTTTACTATGAAGATATGATAAAAGATAGTTATGGTTCATTGATCAATGTATTAGATTTTTTTAATTATAATTATGATAAAGACCGTTTAAAAAATGGAATAGAAAAGTATACTTTTGAGACTCTATCAAAAGGAAGAAAACCAGGAGAAGAAGATAAATCTAATCATTATAGAAAAGGAATTATAGGGGATTGGAAAAACTATCTTAGTAAGGAACAAAATAAAGAATTTTGTGAAAAACATAAAGATTTAATGAAGGGCTGGGGCTATAATGAATGAAAATAATAAATTTTTTGGTGAAATAATAAAAAATTTTATAAATTGTTTCAAAAAAATTATGGGCAGAATTTACGAACCTGTTTGATAATTCCTTGCCCCAATATTTTCATAAATGAAATTTTCAGGGAAAAAGACTAAACTCCTGTTACTGAGAAATATGTTCAATTCTGCTCTGAAATTGATACAGGCCCTAAAAAAGTCCAAAAGACGGGTCATAAGAATAGATTCCGGAATTAATGCTCTTGTTAGTGCCTTTACAGGAGATCAATTCGGACTTGATATCAAAGGATTCATAGAAAGAATCAAGAGATGTGAACATGGCTCTAATGGACAGAAAACAGTCCGTAAAGCGTTGAAGCGGAGAATAGATGAAACTGTTAAAGAGCTCTTGAATCATTTTAAAGACATAGATGTTATTGTTGTTGAGAAACTCAGAAATCTGAATTATAAATCTAAACTCAGACAGCGACTGAGTAAAAATATTAGTCATTTTGTCGGTACCTGGGGATATTGGTTCTGGTTGAGAAGGTTGAAACATGCCTGTGAGATTAACCGTATTAGTTTCAGGACAGCGCTGCCTTTTTATACCGGTCAGAAGTGTCCGGTTTGTGACCATGCCAACAGGAAAAATCGTTCGGGGGCAGTATTCCGATGTCAGAGCTGTGGCCATACTGACAATGCAGACGTCATAGATGGTCAGAACATACTGGAACGATTTTTTTTATGGATTCTTACAGTGTTTGTTACAGACTTTATTTGGTTCATAGTTAAAGGTGTCTGAATTTTAAGGAATGGTAAATAAGAATGATATAGAAATAAAAAATTTTAATGGAGGTATTTATTTCATCTTATAATATTCTTTATGAAATACCGGAGTTAAGAAATTTAACTAAAATGGATAGTTTATTGAGTATCGCTCAATTATCTGATTTTATTTATTCTCTTATTCCTCATGGACCAGATACTGGAATAGATATAGAACTTCCAATTTCTGATATGTATCATCAATTTAAAAAAAAGGAAAAATCAGGATGGTGCTATATGCATGCAATGTTTATGCATCTTATACTTCATGAATATGGAAGGCCCTCATATGTATGTGATTATGGTTTAAGAGAATTAAAAATTACTCATGCTGTGATTATTGTACAACTAATGGATAAAGATTATCTTATAGATCCTTATTTTAATCGATATTATGTTGATAATAAAGAAGAACCTTTATCTTTCGCAGTTTTATTGAAATTAATAAAACAAGATTGTAATAATATAAAAAGTAAATATGGAAAAAGTCAAAAAAACATA
>QNDG01000501.1 GCA_003645915.1 Candidatus Zhuqueibacterota bacterium
ATGAAGCCTATAGAGCATCTATTGAATTGGCAAAGGAAAGGGGCCCCTTTCCCCTATTTGACAAAAAAAAATATCTGAAAAGCGGGTTTATAAAAACGCTGCCTTCTGAGATACAAAAAGCAATAGGAGAGTTCGGAATCAGAAATTCTTCTTTACTTACACAAGCGCCGACAGGCACAATATCTACCTTATTTAATGTTTCTTCTGGTTGTGAGCCCTGGTTTTCATTAAAATTTCAAAGAAATACCAAACTGGGTTCTTATGAAGACGGGTGCCCTTCATATTTAAAATGGTTAAAAGAACATTCTGATGAGCCAAAACCTCTTTATTTCAAAACTTCTCAAGAGATATTACCAAAAAATCATGTTGAAATGTTACTTCTCTTTAGTAAACATATAGACAGTTCTGTTTCAAAGTGTGTTGTAAAAGGAACTCCAATAGCTACAAATAAAGGGATTATACCTATTGAAAACTTTAGTGATTCAGAGCATAAATGTAATACTTTTTATAAACCTTCAAAATCATACAGAGTGTTAGATGAAAATGGAGTTTCTCGTAAAGTAACAGCCCATTATTATGGTGGTAAAAAACATTGTTATAGAATAAGATTTAATAATGGCTTTGAATTAACTGCTGCGGACACTCACCTTTTAAAAACTGCTGATGGATGGAAATCATTTAAAGAACTAAATAAAGGAGATAAAGTTTTTTATAGATTAAATCCTATAAAAACTGAATGTAGTTATGTTCCTTTAACTCAGCCAATTTTTACTATTTATAAAAATCAAAAAAAATATAAATTTCCTGAGGTTTTAAATGAATTATTTGCAGAATTTTTGGGGATGTGGCTTGCAAATGGTAGTTTAAATTGTAATTCTATTTCTATTTGTGAAAAGGATAAAAAAGTAAGGAAAAGAATAATATATCTGTTTAAAGCATTATTTGGGGAAGTGGGAAGTTATAAGAATAAAAGAACCGGAGTTTGGACCTATTTTATAAATTCACGAATACTTGCTAAATATTTTAAACAGAATTATGGATATGATTGCGTTACCAAAAAAGTTCCTTTAGAGATACTAAGATCTCCTGCAAGTGTGCAAAAAGCCTTTTTATCCGGAATTACTTTAGGTGGTTATAAATATAGAAATAACCTTGTAATATATGAGGGTTATTCAAAACAAATAGCTTTATCAATAAGTCTTATATTGAGCTCTAATGGCATTAAATATTATTTAGGGAGTAAAAAAGTCAAAAAAGGCCTTAAATTAAAAAAAAGTTTTAATGTAATAGGTTATTTTTTTGATAAAAGTTTTTTAAACCCGATAGAGAATCATAAAAAAAATTATAGACTGATTAACAAAGAGGGGCTTAGTATATACGTACCTGAAAAAGTGAGGACTAGTGCATTAACTTTGCCGAAATGCGGTTGTAAGGATTCAGAACAAAGAAAATATTATTATAATAGGCGCAATTTAAGGAGTTCCTTATTAGATAAGGATTTTGTTAAAGGCTCTCTTTTAAAAAAATGCGGTTTTAATAAGGGTGTTGATTCTAATCTCAGTTTTTTATTAATAACTGATAAATTTGATGCCGGAATTCAACCCGTTTATGATATAGAAGTTGAGAATAAGCACTCTTATCTTATAAATGGAATTGTTTCTCATAATACCGTGAATCTACCTAATTCTACGACCGTCAAAGAAGTGAGTGATACCTTTTTATACGCTATGAAAAATGGGGCCAAAGGAATAACAATTTTCAGGGATGGTTGTAAAGAAGGCGTTTTAATCAATAAAGATAAAAAAAATATAATTAAAGAGGCAAAGAAAGCTGTCCATGATTTGCAACATATTAAAGAGGAAGAAAATTCGGAAGAAAGAGGTCATTTTAAGAAAAGGGGTAATAAAACTTATGGAACTACATATAGAATTCAGATGCAGAATCATAATTTGTATATAACGGCGAATCGTAATAAAGAAAATCAATTAGTTGAAGTTTTTGCAACTGTTGGAGAGAGTAAAAAACCGAATGCTTATCATACCAGTGGAGTTGAAGATTCCTGGGCTGAAGGTCTTGCTAAAATGATCAGTTTAGCACTGAGGGCTGGAGTAGATACAAAATCGATAATAAAAAATCTAAAAAATATTCCTTCAGATAAGCCCGTATTTGTAACTATAGGTGATTGTCCAACTTCAGAATTGATACCGTCTCCTCCTCATGCTATTGGTCGGGTTATTGAAGAAGAAAGTAACGGAAATAAGACTTCAGATTTAAATTTAGATGAGGATAATAAAATCTGTACTGAATGTGGTTCAGTTAATACAAAACCAAAGGGGCCGAATTGTTACGTGTGTTTAGATTGTGGTAATGAGGGTTGTGGCTAATTTTGAATTTCTGTTATAAAAAAGGAGTTAAAAATGCTTGCCGATGTTGCTGATATTACGGAAGAGAAAGGTAATGTACTTATTGATTTTTATACCAGTTCATGTGTTCCTTGTAGGGCCTTGAATCCAATTTTAGATGAGATAGCTCAAGAATTTAATGACTTGAAGA
>QNDG01000502.1 GCA_003645915.1 Candidatus Zhuqueibacterota bacterium
GATCTTGGTTATTCTTTCAGCAGGGCATATATTGTCAGAACCGGAGCAACGGATCCAAACAATGAATGGGTTGTTATTTTCGGAAACGGATACGAAAGTTCCAATGGTGAAGCCATACTTTATGTGCTCCGGGCGTCGGACGGCTTTCTTTTGAAAAAAATTCATACCGGTGTTACCGGATGCAACGGTCTTTCATCACCGGCCATCATAGATGTTGAACTTGACGGCAAAGCTGATTATGCCTATGCCGGAGATTTGAAAGGTAATTTGTGGAAATTTGATCTTACAGACGGAGATATTTCCAACTGGAAGGTTGCCTATAACGACGGAACAAATCCCCAGCCTCTTTTCAAAGCCGTTTATGATGATGGTGTAACCGGGCACAATGCAACAATACAACCGATAACGGTACAACCTGATGTAATTGTGCCATGTGAGAGCGGCCAGAAAGGATATTTAATTATTTTCGGAACCGGAAGACATCTTGGCAATGTGGATACAGACGATATCAGCGTACAAACAATATATGGTGTCTGGGACTGGCAGAATGCATGGGATGATCCGGCAACACCCTCTGTAAATGAAGGAAACAACAAATACATGGGAAGCTTTATGGCTCCGGATGCAAATGGTGTTCGAAAACTGTCAAACCTGAACAGCAATGTTGCCACGGCCGCCGATGTTTCTTTGCTCAGGCAATCCCAGATATTTTACAGCAGTGTCGGGGGAGTGGATTACCGGGTATTGAGTAAAAACACTCTTGACTGGTTTGACCCCTCATCGATTTCCGGAACCGGAAGCGGTAAACACGCAGGATGGTACTTTGATCTTCCCATCGAAGGGGAAAGAATTATCAGAGATTTTGTTGTCAGAAACGGGGTGCTGGTGATTATTTCTTCAATTCCTTCAACATCTCAATGCGCTTCAGGAGGCGATTCATTCCTTCTTGAAATGGAGGCATGTTCAGGCTCAAGACTTGATACGATACAGTTTGATATTAATGACGAACAGATTGTTGACAGCGGTGATTTAATAAATATAGGATCGGAAACAAAACCGATATGGGTTGCTCCCACAGGTCAAAGACATGCGGATATGATGGTATATACTCCTGCAATACTTGAATTGCAGGCCAATTCCGCACTAAATGAAGAGAAAAAGGATATGAAGTATTTCAGTACTTCCACCGGGCAGGTTAAAGTTGTAACCGAAAAAGCTGAAACCATAGGCATGTCTTACTGGAGAGATCTTGAGTAAAAAGGAGGATCGATGATTAAAAAATACATATGTTTTTTCTCTTTTATTATTTTTCTTACATTTATCGGTCAGGCACAGGCTGACAGAGAACCTCAAACCGGAAAACTTATGGAAAAGACAGTCAGCACAGATGTTGAATTTGCCAGTTCAGGAGTGATAAACAGGCTCGAAGATAATAAAATTGTAATAGATGACAGGGAATTTATAATTGCTCCCAATGTACAATTTTATTCGACAACCGGCGAAACTCTCTTAAAGAAAAATTTTAATAAAGGAGATACCGCCGGTTATAAACTAAATATGAAAAAGGAAATCATTTTCCTTTATAAAATTAAAGGAGAGCGATAATGCATTACAAACAAATAACAATAGTGTTAATTTTATTACTGATTCCCATTTTTTCTTCAGCAGAATTTTATCAGTATAAAGATAAAAACGGCGTTTTACACTTTACAGATAATATTTCCGAGATTCCCAGGGATCAGCGTTTAAAGATAAAAAGCTACGAAGAACCTTCAGACTATACTGCTCCTGAAATAAAAGAAGAAGATAATAAATCCTTGAAAGAACTGAACAATAGTGAAAATGATACGGGATTTATTACAGATGAAACAAAAAAGAAAGAAGAAGAAAAGGTCAACGACGAAAACCTTGTTAGATTTAATGATCTGAAAAATGCAAAGGATCGTATGGATAAAGAACGTGCAGATCTGTTAAAGGAAAAACAAACATTGATAGATAAACTGAAAAAACCTATCAACAACTCAAGAGTTATTGAATATAAACATAAAATAAAAGCTCTTAATGAACGTATGGCCGATTTTAACAAACGATCTCAAGCGTTGCAAAAAAAAATTGACACTTTTAATGAACTGGTTAACAAACAGACGAACTTGAATGAAACGATTAAATAATCCATTTTCACCGGAAAAGGTTTGTAAAACCCTTCTGGCTAAAGGCCTTGTTACTGAAAAACAGGTCAGAGAAATATTCAAAAAGAAAAAGTCTACACGGGAAAAACTGGAACAACTCCAGGCGCAGCGTCTGGCCGCTTCCTTATCAGAATTTAAAATTTCTTATCCCGTCACCATAATCGACGTTATCGTGTCCCTTGATCTTCGAAGAGCGGACAATCCTTCATGGCCGCTTGACGAGGAAATTATCTTTCAGACCCTTGCCGGTGAATGGAAAATTCCCTATAAAAAGATAGATCCCCTCAAACTTGACCTCAATCTAGTAACAACAACCATTCCCCGCACATTTGCCATGAAGCATCTCGTTCTTCCCGTTGACA
>QNDG01000503.1 GCA_003645915.1 Candidatus Zhuqueibacterota bacterium
CGCACGGGTTCCTGCATACACAATTTTTACCTCAGGATTGAACTGTCTGCACGCTTCAAGAAATACCAGATTCCCTCTGCAGTTAATATCAACATCAAGCATTGGGTCAGTCATACTGTCAACATGACTGGTCTGCCCTGCTATGTGAAAAATAACATCCTTGTTGCGCACAAGCGCTTTCATTGCTCCCTCATCCCTTATATCCGCATAATTAACATTAACCCTGTTTTCTATTCCCTTGATATTAAAAAGATTACCACCGTACAAAGGCAGTAAGGAATCAATAATTGTTACCTTTGCCCCGAGATATACAAGTTCATGCGCCAGGTTGCTTCCAAGAAATCCAAGACCTCCTGTAATGGCAACGCTTTTACCTTTATACCAGTTATACATTACTTTTCCTCCCTGTTATCCTTTTAAACAGTGTCTCGTATTGAGAGGTTACTGCATCCCATGAATACTTCTCTTTAACCCGTTCTATAACTTTTTTTCTGAAATCTTCTGTTTTTTCAGGGTTATCAACGTAAAATTGAATCTCCTTTGTCAGAGTATCAGGAGAACACGCTTTGAAATAGATTCCTGTATCGCCCAATACTTCTCTGTGCTGAACCACATCATTTGCAATAATAAAATTTCCTCTTCCCATTGCTTCAACCAAAGCAGGCTGAGTTCCACCCGCTTCTGTGGCCTGAATGTATGCAAATGCATGAGACTGAAATTCCCTGTATCCTTTACCGAAAACATATCCTGTAAATATAATTCTCGGGTCCTTTGTACTTTTAAGTTTTTTTATGTAATCCGTACTGTATGGGGCGTCTCCGACCATAACTAACTTATAATCTGTCTTTACTTTTTCAAAAGCTTTTACAACAACATGCGCATTATTTTCCGGCTCCAATCTACTGACATAGAGGAGATATCTGCCCTTTTCAACACCGAATTGTTTGAGTACATCTGCAGATTCTTCTCTGCCTACGTGAGCTCCGTACGGAATCAGCAGACCCTGTTTGTTAAACTTTTTTTTGTAGTAAGAGCATATCTCTTTTGCATCCGTAACTATTGCATTTGGTAAAAATGTTGATAAAAATTCGGAAATTTTATACACAGATCTGCCGAATCTTCCCCATTTTTCTCTCTTCCACTCCAGCCCGTCGACATTCAAAACAACAGGTATGCCTTTAAGTCTTGGGAAAATCGTTAAAAATGCATTGGCGCTGTTACAGTACAAAGCAGCATCATATTTATTAAACATAAGATGCACTGTTGATATCAATGTATTTAATGGTGTATCTAAGTACTTATTTTTTATCCCCGGTGTCACAACTATCTTAACACCTCTGTATTCTTTTCTGGTTTTATCAATGTAGTGAGACCTGCCGTAAACAGTTACATCATGTCCCCTTTTTGCCAGATGAGTGGAAATCTCTTCTGCAAAAGTTTCAAACCCTCCGTAATTTGCCGGAATACCTCGTGTTCCCAAAATGGCAATTTTCATATATCCACAATTCCCTTATTTTTTAATTAAATCCCGAAAATTGAAAGAAATCTCTCCGAATCCGTACAACAAAATTAAGTAAATTACTAATAATGCAGCCATACTCCCGATCATCAAAAATCCTTTTGGATTTATTAATACTGCAGAGAAGTATATAACTGCACCTGATAAAATTATTTTAATCCCGCTTTTAAGATTGAAAAATTTACCGAACCTTTTAAATATAACAATCCACGCTGCTGCACACGTAAAAAACAGGGCAACTGTTGTAGCTGCAGCTCCTCCGACTATCCCCATTTTCGGCACAAAAATCACTGCTGCAAACACGTCTAAAATAACCCCTGATACAGTTAAAAGCAATGCTGTTTTTGGTCTGTTATCAGCATTTAAAATAGTACTGAACAGGAAAAAAAGTGCCAGAAAAGACATCCCTATTATGAGATATTTAACTACATCTCCTGCCGCAGCATATTTATCGGAAAAGAGTAAGATCATTATTTCTTTTGAAAAAGCTGCTGTTACGGAAACAATGAATGTCAGGCAGATAATAAGAAACTTCACTGCATCGGAAATTATTTGCCGCGCAGCAGCCAAATCTTTCTTTGATAATGCTCTTGACATCATTGGAAGAACTGTTGAAGAAAGTGCAAAAAACAGGAAATAAGGTATTCTTGCAACTGTTGATGCGCTTACATAAAATCCTGCATTGCTGCTGCTGAGAAAATATTTTACAACCCAGAGATCAACATTTAAAAAAAGATTTACTGCAAGTGAAAAAACAGCAATAGGCGCAGCAAAAGAAATAATTTCCGAAAAACCTATAACAGACAGGTTTTCTGTTTTCTTCACATTTCTTGAGAAATATAGCGACAAAAAAAGTCCTGCAAATGAGCCGCAGATGTTTGCAATAAAAGCACCTGTTATACTGCCGGACATTTTTACAAGTAAAATAACAAAAACAAGCTTACTTGCAGAATAGAGTGCTATTAAACATGCCTGATTTCTGAAATTGTGCAGACCGTTCTGAAGAGAAAGATAAATAAAATAAAAACC
>QNDG01000504.1 GCA_003645915.1 Candidatus Zhuqueibacterota bacterium
GTCTTGATTTTTGCAAAACAGATTGCAGTAATATTTACATATTCAAAAGGATCTTCACGGATTTTTAGTGATCTTGTTCAGTTCCTGCGTATTATTACAATTATTTTTCCGACTGTCCCTCTGGGGATGCTTACTTCTGCAATGTTCAGAGGAGTAGGACAAGGATTCAGATCTCTGCTGGTTACGCTTTTAAGAACAGTAATTATGCAGGTGCCTCTTGCATATCTGTTCGGAGTCATTTTTAACTGGGGACTTATCGGAGTGTGGTCAGGATTAATTACAGCTAATTTAATTGCAGTAATAATAACATTTTTATGGGGCAGGCATACAGTTAACACACTTCCGTTTGACAGTAAATTTTAAAAACAGGTTTATATTTTTTGATCCACGAATTACACTAATTTTCACGAATTTAAAAAAAAGATTTTCAGACGCCGGAGAAGAAATTTTGAATTTTGAATGTTGAATTATGATCCACGAATCAGGCAGTAACGGGGTTTTATTGGAGTTAATCCGGCAGGATTTTATGGGGAGGTGAGGCAAGAACAAGCTGTCAAGTCCCATAAAAGGCTTACGCCTTAATTCCGTGAATCCGTCAAAAGCCGATCCACTAATTCACACAAATTAGAACGAATTACATGAATTAAAGAAAATTCAGATGCCGGAAAAACACATCCGCCATATACCTTTATACCATATACTGTTTTTCCCGATTCTAACTTATTATATTTTTCTTAAAGAGAATCGGGATTCCTTTATCCTTTAACCTTTATCCTTGTTTTTTTGTGAACATGGAAAAAATACCGCGGGATTTTCCCTGAGGCTTTCCCTCAATAATCAGACTTAATTGCTTTTTAAATGCATCCACATCTTTGTGCACACTTTTCATAATTGATTTTGCTTTGTGAAAATCAAGAACCTGAACATTTTCAAGTCTTGGTTTAACATAAAGTTCAGGTTTGTAATCTTCAAGGTGGCTTTCAACAAGAGTTGATTCCATAATACCGAATGCATTCATAACCGAATCAAAAAGAGAAGGCTTAATGTTGTTCTTATGGGGAACCATAGTTCCGGAAACATCTATTGCTATTAAAATGTCGCATTGATCTCTTATTGCGCTCATTGGAAGAGGATTTACAATTCCGCCGTCAATCAGTATTGTGCTGCCAATCTGGTAGGGAACAAATACAGCGGGAATGGAAATGCTTGATCTTATTGCATCAAGCAGACTGCCTGATTCAAAAATAACCTCTTTTTTATTCCAGAAGTCAGTTGCAATAATCTTTAAAGGTATTTTAAGATTTTCAAACTCCAGAACAGGAAGATGCTCTTCCATAAACTGCATTACACCTTTACCTTTTACAAGACCGGCAGGCTTTAAAACAGTCAGATCAATCATTTTACTGATTTCACGTATTGATATGTGTTCAGTAAGATGTTCAAGTTCCTCTCCTGTCATGCCTCCTGCATAGAAACCGCCGATAATGGAGCCGATACTGGTTCCTGAAATAATATAGGGTTTAATTCCCAGTTCATCCAGAGCTTTGATAAACATGATGTGGCTTAAACCTCTGGCGCCTCCTCCTCCAAGAGCAAGTCCGATTTTTTTCATATGGCCTTCCGTTTTTTAAAATGAGTGTTTCGCTGCAATAGGCATTCTTCTTCCGGGTCCGAAAGCTTTTGACGTTATTTTTAATACAGGCGGGGCCTGACGTCTTTTATATTCGTTTTTCCCTACAGCATCTATAATCCATTCAACTGTTTCAGAGTCGAACCCTCTTTCAACAATCTCTTTCTTTGGTCTTGCCTGCTCAACATAGAGTTCCAGAATAGCATCAAGTATTTCGTACGGAGGAAGAGTATCCTGATCTTTTTGTCCCGGTTTTAATTCTGCTGACGGTGGTTTTTCAATAATTGATAAAGGAATTACCTCTTTTGCCCGGTTGATATAGGAAGCAATTTTGTAAACCAGAACTTTTGGTATGTCCGCAAGAACTGCGAGCCCTCCGCTCATGTCGCCGTATAGAGTGCAGTATCCTACTGAGAGCTCACTTTTATTGCCTGTTGTAAGTACAAGATATCCGAATTTATTTGATAATGCCATCAGAATATTCCCTCTGATTCTGGCCTGTAAATTTTCTTCTGTCACGTCCTCTTCAGTGTTGTAAAACAGGGGATTAAGACTGTTTTTGTAAGCAGTAAAAACAGCTTCAATTGGTATTACTGAAAATTCAATTCCCAGATTTTTCGCCAGGTCCTCTGCGTCTGTAAGACTTGATTCTGATGAGATGGGAGAGGGCATAGCAACGCCGACTACATTTTCATTTCCCACAGCACGGCATGCAAGAGCGCATGTTACGGCAGAATCAATACCTCCTGAAAGACCGATAACAGTCTTTTTAAAACCACATTTGTGCATGTAATCTTTTATGCCGAGAACCAGAGCATTATACGTGTCTTCAACGTAATCTTCAGGAGTAAATGAAATTACATCACTTTGCTTCAGGTCAATTGTTTTAATTTCTTCTTTAAAGCCGGGAAGAATCA
>QNDG01000505.1 GCA_003645915.1 Candidatus Zhuqueibacterota bacterium
GACAATATTGAGAATTCAGGAGTTGAAGGAGCACTAACCGGACCTGTTTCAAGAGGTGATATTGAAACTGTTAACAAGCACATTAATATTCTCAAAAAAAATAAACCGGGGCTTACCCTTATGTACGCTGCTCTTGGTCTGCAAAGCATAAGTATTGCAGAAAAACAGGGAGCGGATCCGGATAAACTGGAAAAGATAAAAGAGTTGTTTCTGGATACTGCAGGAGACGTTTTGAATGATTACAAGTGATTTTCATGTTCATACAAAACTGTGTGGACATGCACAGGGAGAAATGTCAGAATATGTCCGGAATGCTGTTTCAAAAGGAATTGAGGTCATTGGGTTCAGTGATCATGCACCAAATCGGGACGGGTTTGATCCGGTACACAGAATGAGTTTCGGACAGTTTGAATTTTATATCCGGAAAATTGAGAGATTACAATCCGAGTACAGAAGTATAGACATAAGAACAGGCGTTGAAGCTGATATTTATCCGGGATTTGAAAACTCGCTGAATTTTTTAAGAGAACGTTTCCCCATAGATTATGTAATAGGTTCGATGCATTTTGTTGATGATTATTTTGTTTTCAGTGACGGTTCGGAACAAATTTCAGAGAAAAAGAGGGTACAAATTATTAAGAAATACTTCTCAATAATGAAGTACGGAATAAAAAGCGGTTTGATAGATGTAATCGGGCACTTTGATGTTATTAAGTGGAATTTCGGATCCGATAAAGATTTAATTTTTAAATATGCTGCTGAAACGTTGCAAAACATAAGATCTGTTCAACCGGAACTGTTTATCGAATTAAACACATCAGGCCTGAGGAGAAAGATCAGAGAGTGCTTGCCGGATAAAAGAATTCTGCAGTATGCTTCTTCTCTGGATTTCCCGTTAATTACCGGATCCGATGCTCACAAACCGGAGCAGGTGGGTATGGATTTTGAATCAGCGGAAAAAATCTTAAAAGAAACAGGATACAGTACTTGTTTATCTGTAAAAGGCCCGCTTTATTTTTACAGTGCAGCCAAATAAACCGGTAATCTGCCTGCACAGGTGAATTACAATTTTCAGGAGCAGATTTATTTTTATGGGGTGTCTGACATAGGATTAATACTGTTTGAAATGTTGTTTTTCGCTGTCATTACGGATTTAAGGATAGAATCAGTTCAGCAGGGTATTATCTGTTGCTGAGGGTGAACGATTTATTGCGACTACATTTTATTTTATAAGTATAAAAAAATGTCAACTCTTTCTATGAAGAACCCAAAAAATGAGGTCGGAAAATGAAGGCCAGAATGTTCTCACACATACCGGTTATCTGCGTTTGTTTTTTGCTTTTTTTATCCGGTTGTCAGAAAAAAAAGTCTAAGGTTTCAGATGTTTTACTTGAGCCTGTTTTTACATGGGGTGGAGTTGAAGGTGAGTCAATGATTGGCGGGATCAGTGATTTTATTGGCTCGTCAGAAGATAAAACAATTTGTCTGGATCATGTATTGTGCCGGGTATCCTTTTTTGATAAAAAGGGAGGTTTAATAAAACATGCGGGTCCTAAAGGAAGAGGCCCCTTGGAATTTATTCAGCCTTCATATATTGAGCAGATAAAGGACACTCTTTATATATGGGATTCAGTGGACGGCAGATTCCAGAATTTAACGCTTGATTGTAAATTGATTAAGACCCTGATACCAAAGCCTCAATTTGATTATAATTCGATTGCGCATAAATCCGACGGGGGATTTTTTTGCAGTTCCGAAGGATTTCGTTCTGACAGTCTGATTCAGGTTTATGATTATAATGCTGAAATGACAGGTATGTTTGGACGATTGGAAGGTGATAAAGTTGAATATTTTGATTTTGCCGATGCAAAAAATTATACTAAAAGGAAGAAAATTCCTCCTTTTGAAAAAAATAAAGTATTGCTATGTTATACTTCTGATCATAATTTGTTTGTAATTCATCAGGCAATACCGTTTTTGAAAAAGTTTAGAGAAGATGGCACTTTAATCTTCAAACGGAAGCTTCAGTCCTCAGTTTTTGAACGGCTCGAGTCGGAATTTTATGCTGCTAATGATTCTCTTCCCGGATATGCGTTTCGACTTTTAAGGTACTGGAAGGATGTAGCGCCTGATGAGTCAGGAGGGATTTATCTTTTATTAAATAATCCGTCAAAAATGGTGGTTCATCATTATGATAAAAACGGAATTTTAATTGAACAATTAACTGGTCATGAAGATAATATATCATTGATTTATTTTAAAGATAATAAACTTTGGGCTTACGGAGAGGATTCGCTCTTTTTTTATGTTTTTAATGTTTAGTTTATTGTTAGATAAAAAAAGTAAACATTCCCGGTGTTGTAATACTGTCACCGGACAGTAAGCAGCTGTCGGCTGAAAATGCTTCCGGCAATATATCCGTACAGGATTAGACAACAGTATGTTGTATGAAGAACAGTTTTACCGAACCTTTACAGTTCATAATAAAATAAAAGTTGACATTTGTCTGCTGTTTGCATAAAATACAGAATACTCTTAAATA
>QNDG01000506.1 GCA_003645915.1 Candidatus Zhuqueibacterota bacterium
GCAAAGCCAGTGTATTTTTCAGGGTCATATCCGACATAACCATATACTTCAGGATTAACCATTCCTGCACCGGATATTTCAACCCAGCCGGTGTTTTTACATACACGGCAACCTTTCCCACCGCAAATAAGACAGGTAAAATCGTATTCAGCTCCAGGCTCAACAAACGGAAAAAAGCTCGGCCGGAACCTTATCTTCATATTTGAACCGAACATCTGCTTAGCAAAATTAAGAATAATTCCTTTAAGATCGGCAAATGTTATGCCTTCGTCAACGCAAAGGCCCTCTACCTGGTGAAAAACCGGTGAATGAGAAGCATCAGGCGTATCCCGTCTGTAACATTTGCCCGGTGAAATAATTCTTACAGGCGGTTTTTGTTTTTCCATTGTTCTGATCTGCACAGGAGATGTGTGCGTTCTCATAACTATAGAGTCATCAACAAAAAGAGTATCCTGCATATCCCTGGCAGGATGCCCCTTGGGGATATTCAGAGCTTCAAAATTGTAATATTCCGATTCAACCTCCGGCCCTTCTACTACTGAAAATCCCATCTTCTGGAAAATATCCTTAATTTGCCTTAATACGATTGTTACAGGATGAAGGCTTCCTAATCTGAAAGCGTCCCCAGGAAGAGTCGGATCAAAAATATTTTTATTTTTTTCTGAACCGGATTTTACAAGCGGGTGATTTTCTAAAAATTCCTGTACATTTTTTTTCAGGTCATTTATATCTTTACCCGCAGAAGAACGCTGCTCAGGACTTAATCCGCCCAATTGTTTAAAAAGTAAGGATATTTGCCCTTTCCTGCCTGCATATTTGACTCTAAAAGCTTCAAGGTCAGATAATGTTTTTATCTGACCTTTTGCTTTTTCTATTTCCTTCTTAAGCTGTACAATCAGATTTTGTATGGCTTCTCCTGTCATAACACTTGTCTCTTTATTAATTGTTAAATAATTTTATTTTACCGATTCAACTATTTTGGAGAAGGCCAGTGGATCAGTAACAGCTAGATCTGCAAGAATTTTTCTGTCAATCTTTACATCTTTTTCACTTAAAAGGTGAATAAATTTAGAGTAGCTGAGACCATGAGGTCTGACAGCAGCATTAATCCTTACAATCCACAATTTCCGGAAATCACCTTTCTTTTTCTTCCTGTCTCTGTATGAGTATAAAAGTGAACGCTCAACAGCTTCCTTTGCAGTTTTTAAAAGCCTGCTCTTACCGCCTCTGTATCCTTTTGCAGCTTTAAGTATTTTTTTTCTTCTATTTCTTGATGCAACAGCATTCTTTGCTCTCGGCATTTATTACTTCCTTTCAAATCTTAATTAACACAAAATCCTGATCTTCAATTAACAAGCAAGCATTCTTTTTACTCTTCTTTCTTCAGAAGGAGCAACAAGAGTCGATTTTCTTAAATTTCTTTTTCTTTTTTTACTTTTTGACGTTAAAATATGGCTTGCATAGGCTTTGTTTCTCTTTACTTTTTTTCTGCCCGTAAGCTTAAACCTTTTTGCAGCGCCTCTTTTTGTTCTGATTTTAGGCATTTATAACTCCTTAAATTATTTTTTTACAAAATTTGCAACAATACATCTTCCCTCATTATGGGGTTCTTTATCCATTTTAGCTATATCCTCAAGCTCCTGTTGAACCCTTTTCATGATGTTCTGTCCAAGTTCCGGATATGCAAGCTGCCTTCCCCTAAACAGTACTCTGATTCTTAAATGGTGACCTGCATTAATAAATTTTCTGGCCTGTTTCATTTTAAATTCAATATCATGCTCTTCAATATTTGGCCTTAGCCTTATCTCCTTCACCTGAATAACATGCTGTTTCTTTTTACTTTGCTTTTCTTTTTTACTTTGCTGGTAACGGAATTTTCCGTAATCCATAATCCTGCAAACCGGAGGGTCCGCATTGGGAGCTATCTCCACCAGATCAAGATTGTATTTTTGAGCTTCTTCCAATGCCTGCTCCCTGCTCATTATACCAACTTGTCCACCATCAGGGGATATAATTCGCATTTTGGAAGCGCGAATATCTTCATTTATTCTGACTTTATCGCCGGCTTTATCCTTTTTAATCGTTTACCCTCCTTTTAATTTGCTCAATTATGTCTGATACAAAACTTTCAACGTCCACTGAACCAATATCTCCCTTTTTGTGCTTTCTTACCGAAACACTATTATTTTCCTGTTCTTTGTCCCCTACTATACACATATAGGGTATTTTCTGGACTTCTGCATTCCTGATTTTGTATCCCAACTTTTCGCTTCTGTCATCCAGCTTAACACGAATAGATTTTTCTGCCATTTTCCCGCATACTGTTTTTGCATACTCAACATGCTTTTCACTTACAGGGATAACAACAACCTGAACAGGAGCGAGCCAGATCGGGAAAGCCCCTCCATAATGTTCAATCAATATCCCTATAAAACGTTCAACAGAGCCGAGAATTGCTCTGTGAATCATTACAGGTCTGTGTTTCTGACCGTCCTGACCCGTATATTCAAGTTCAAATCTTTCAGGCATTGAAAAATCAAC
>QNDG01000507.1 GCA_003645915.1 Candidatus Zhuqueibacterota bacterium
GCTTGAATTTCCGGTAATTATTATTTCAGGATGTGAAGACGGCCTTTTCCCTCTTGTAAGGAGCTTGGATGATCCTGAAGCATTGGAAGAAGAGAGACGGCTTTTTTATGTGGGTATAACCAGAGCAATGGAAAAAGTTTATCTGATGTGGGCAGGGGAGAGAAGAAGGTTTAACCAGTATGCAGCTCCTGCACCTTCCAGATTTCTGGATGAAATTGATCCTGAAGTTGTTGTTAAGCACAGAGTGACTTTCAGAAGAAGTCCGGCTTTTCAGAAAAAGAAAATAGCGGATTTCTCAGCACCTGATACATTTTCACAGGATCAGTCAAAATACCATAAAGGTGTAAAAATAAAACACAATATTTACGGAAAAGGAACAATTGTGGATGTAGGCGGCAGAGGTACTCATCAGACTGTTTCTGTGGTCTTTGATGACGGAACAAAGAAAAAGTTTATTGTTGAGTATGCGAATTTAACTGTCATTTAGAAAGATTAAAATCTTTTTTGTTTATCCGTATTTTAAGAAGGCCGGCACCCGTATTGAATCTGTTTCTCTTTTTATCCTTAAATTATTCGCTGATATCAAAGTAGCTCGCAATTTAAAATATTGTTTTTTTCCATTCTTTTTTTTAAATTTAAGGGAATTGATTATAATCTAATTAAAACAGGAGAAGAGTTATGAAGTATTCATTACTTACTGCAATTTTTGCTGTTTTTGTGATTATGTTATCAGGTTGTTCACAAAACAGTAAAAATCCTCTGTTACAGGAATTTGATACTCCTTTTCAAACTCCGCGGTTTTCAAAAATAAAGGTTAAACACTATCTGCCGGCTTTTAAAGAAGCAATAAAAGTCCATAATGAAGAGATTAAGGCAATTGCGGAAAACAAGGAAGAGCCCACTTTTAAAAATACTCTTGTTGCTCTTGACAACAGCGGACATCTTCTTGATAAAGTTGAGGGTGTTTTCTACAATTTACTTTCTGCGAATACCAACGATGAAATGCAGAAAGTAGCGGAACAAGTTTCTCCTCTTCTTTCCAAACATTCCGATGATATTTTGATGAATATGACTCTTTTTAATCGCGTTAAAGCGGTTTATGACAAGCAAAAAGATTTAAATCTTTCTGTTGAGGATAAGAAACTTCTTGAAGAGACATACAAACAGTTTGTCCGCGGCGGTGCAAATTTAAATGAAGAGCAAAAACAGAGATTAAGGGAGATCAATGAAAAACTTTCAATGCTCTCATTGAAATTCGGTAATAATGTTTTAAAAGAAAACAATAAGTTTGAGCTTGTAATTGATAAAAAGAAAGATCTTGCAGGTCTTCCTGAATCAGTGGTAAATGCTGCTGCCAGTGCAGCCAAAGATAGAGGGTATGAGGATAAGTGGCTGTTTACTCTTGATAAACCAAGTTTGATTCCTTTTCTGCAGTACTCGGATAAAAGAGATCTGCGGAAAAAGATGTTCCTTGGTTATATCAACATGGGAAATCACAATGATGAATTTGACAACAAGGAAATAATAAAAGAAATTGTAAATTTACGGTTAGAAAAGGCCAATCTTTTGGGCTACACAACTCATGCTGATTATGTTCTTGAAGAAAACATGGCCAAAAAACCGGTAAATGTTTACAATCTTCTGAAAAAAATCTGGAAACCTGCGCTTAACAAAGCAAAACAAGAGCGGGATATGCTCCAGAAAATGGCTGATAAAGAGGGCGCAAACATTAAACTGGAACCGTGGGACTGGTGGTATTATGCTGAAAAACTGAAAAAAGCAAAGTACGACATTGATGAAAGCGCTGTAAAACCTTATTTCCAGTTGGAAAACGTCAGAAAAACCGCGTTTGAGGTTGCACATAAACTTTACGGAATAACTTTTGAAGAGCGCAAGGATATTCCGGTTTATAATGATGATGTAAAAGTATTTGAAGTTAAAGACAGCGATGGTTCACACATAGGTATTTTGTTTACAGATTATTTCTTCAGAAAGAGTAAGCGGGGCGGAGCATGGATGGATGCTTACAGAAAGCAGTATCGTATTAACGGGAAAAATATTTCACCTGTTATATGTAATGTATGTAATTTTGCAAAACCGACAAAAGATGTACCGTCTTTGTTAAGTTATGAAGATGTGCAGACCCTTTTTCATGAATTCGGCCATGCGCTTCACGGCTTATTATCAAACTGCACTTACAGAAGTCTTTCAGGTACATCTGTACCAAGGGATTTTGTAGAACTCCCCTCTCAGATTATGGAAAACTGGGCAAGAGAGCCTGTGGTAATGAAACAGTATGCAAAACATTATAAAACCGGTAAAACAATACCTGATGCCCTTATTAAAAAACTTAAGAAAGCCGGTACATTCAACCAGGGTTTTGCAACAACAGAATATCTTGCGGCCTCTTTTCTTGATATGGACTGGCATACAATAACAAAGCCGGTAACAATGGGAGTAAATGAATTCGAAAAAGAGTCTATGGACAGAATAGGATTAATACCAGAAATAGTCGTTCGTTACAGAAGCACATATTTCA
>QNDG01000508.1 GCA_003645915.1 Candidatus Zhuqueibacterota bacterium
TATTATGGATGGTGTGGGAATCTCCGAAAACAGTACGGGAAATGCAGTAAAAGCTGCTCATACTCCTGTTCTGGATCACTTATTAAAAACATGCCCCAATACTCTTTTAAAAGCCCACGGAAAGGCTGTGGGCCTGCCTTCGGATAAAGACATGGGAAATTCCGAAGTAGGTCATAATGCAATAGGAGCAGGAAGAGTTTTTTCTCAGGGCGCCAAACTGGTAAACGAAGCTGTTGCAACCGGAGCTATCTGGAAAGGTAAGATCTGGGAAAAGTTAACTGCAAATTGTGTAAAAAACAAAAGCAGCCTTCATTTTATCGGATTGTTTTCAGACGGGAATGTTCACAGTCATATTGACCACCTGAAAGCAATGATTGAGCAGGCTGTAAAACAGGGTATCAAGAAAATCCGGATTCATATACTTCTTGACGGAAGAGATGTTGGTGAAACATCGGCTCTTGAATATATCCGCCCTTTTGAGAATTTTTTACAACAGGTTAACAGCAGCAGCGGAGCTGACTGCAGAATTGCCAGCGGCGGCGGAAGAATGAACGTAACTATGGACAGGTACGAAGCGGACTGGGAGATTGTTAAAAGAGGCTGGCATGCACACGTGCTTGGCGAAGCTGAAATGTTCGGCTCCGCAGAAGAGGCTGTTGAATCTTTCAGAAAGCAGCAGCCGGGCATTACAGACCAGTTTCTGCCTCCTTTTGTAATTGCAGAGAACGGGGAACCTGTAGGGAAAATTGAAGACGGTGATTCTGTAATATTCTTTAATTTCCGCGGGGACAGGGCAATAGAAATAAGCAGAGCTTTTGAAGACGATGACTTTCCGTATTTTGACAGACATAAAAAACCTAAGGTTGAATATGCGGGAATGATGGAGTATGACGGTGATCTTCACATTCCCAGGCAGTATCTTGTCTCTCCTCCTGCAATAGAGCGTACAATGGGAGAGCTTTTTGCAAACAGCTCTGTGACACAACTTGCATGCAGTGAAACGCAGAAATACGGCCATGTTACTTATTTCTGGAACGGGAACAGAAGCGGAAAATTTAATGACAAACTGGAAACGTACATTGAAATCCCTTCGGACATGGTTCCCTTTGAACAGAGACCGTGGATGAAAAGCGCTGAGATTACTGACAGAGTTGCAGAGGAACTGCTCACCGGTAAATACAGATTTGCAAGATTAAACTATGCTAACGGAGACATGGTAGGGCATACGGGTATATTCCATTCCGCAGTTATCGGTGTTGAAACTGTTGATCTTGCAATCGGCAGACTGCTTAAGGTAATTGAACAGCTTGAAGGAATTGCAATAATCACAGCAGATCACGGTAATTCGGATGAGATGTTTGAACTGGATAAATCGGGAAATCCAAAATTAAACGAAAACGGAGATATAAAACCAAAAACCAGCCATACGCTTAATCCGGTACCATTTATTATTTATGATCCTGAATTCAATAATGAATATAAATTAAAAGAAAATTTACAGGGCGGGTTGAGTAATATTGCTGCTACATGTATGCAGCTTCTGGGATTTGTTCCTCCTGATGATTATGATGAAAGTCTGATTGAGTTTAAATGAACAGATTAGTAAAGAAAATTTCTCTGTCTTTTGAAAAAATATTTTCCGAAGTGGGGAGTATTACCAGATTATGGATTGATACTCTTAGGTTCGGATTTAAAAGACCTTATGAGATTCATGCTCTTATATCCCAGATGGAAGACATAGGAGTGGGTTCTCTTTTTATTGTTGTTATTTCTTCCTTTTTTGTAGGAATGGTAATGGCAGTTCAGGTGGCATATTCAGAAGCCAATTTTGCCGGCAGAGTGATGGTTGGTATAGGAGTGGGAGTCGTAATAACAAAGGAGTTCGGCCCGCTGTTAACAGCCCTTCTTGTAGGCGGCAGAGTCAGCGCAGGAATAACTTCTGTAATAGGTTCTATGGTTGTAACAGAGCAGGTTGATGCAATAAGACTGCTTGGAGCAAGTCCTGCAAAGAAACTGGTTTTTCCGAGAGTATTTGCCGCTTTATTAATGCTGCCGGTTTTAACGGCAATTGCAGATTTAGTGGGAATTCTCGGCGGACTTGTTGTAAGTCTCCTTGATATAAAGATGGGTTTTTTGACCTATTACTATCAGGTAGTACATTCAGTAACACTTTCGGATTTTTTCGGAGGACTGTTTAAGGCTTTTGTGTTTGCATTTTTTATATCTTTAATAGGCTGTTATAACGGACTGCATGTAAAAGGAGGAGCAGAGGGTGTGGGGCAGGCTACAACCAGGTCTGTTGTAGCTGCTTCTGTAAGCGTTATGATTGCCGATTATTTTATAACCAAACTTCTTTTGATTTTGTGAGGATATTGTGCCGCCGTTTGTATTTTTTGATGAAGTTTATAAGAGTTTTGACGGACAGGAAGTTTTAAGAGGACTTACACTGCTGATACGCAGGGGAGAAGCTCTCGTGATCCTTGGTGGAAGCGGTACAGGTAAAACTGTTGCATTAAAGCACATTGTAGGGTTAATACA
>QNDG01000027.1 GCA_003645915.1 Candidatus Zhuqueibacterota bacterium
ATAAATGGAGTAGGACTGCTGTACAGGCAGGCATATTTTACACAGCAAATATCAAATGAGGGAGCTCAGCAGTCTTTCTATCAGAATAATAAATTTTCCGACATGCCATTACAAAAAGTAGTTGATAAGAATAATAGTCAAATAGTTGTAAAAATTAATATTGACAGCGGAATCTATGCAAGAGTATGGAAAGCACAGGTCGGAAGGACAGAGCTGCTTTTACTTGATACGGATTTTGAAATGAACAATAACAAAAACAGGGCCATTACACAGAGGCTGTACGTTGCAGACAGGGACATGAGACTTCTGCAGGAGATTGTTATTGGGATTGGGGGAGTGAAAGCGCTGAGAGAGATTGGTTATAGAATTAGTAAATGGCATATTAATGAAGGACACAGTGCGCTATTAAATCTTGAAAGGATGATTGAAAAAATCAATCAAGGCTATTCATTTGACGAAGCTTTGAATAAAATAAGATCAAGTACGGTTTTTACAACCCACACTCCTGTGCCCGCAGGAAATGAAATCTTCCCGAAGGAAAGTATATGGAAGTTTTTGGGAAATTATTGCAAAGAATCGGGAATTGATCTTTTAAAGATAATTGAACTGGCTGATGTTCAGGGAGCAGAGAATTCGTCCATGTTTAATATGACAGCATTTGCATTGAGGACATCTGGTTTTTCAAACGGAGTAAGCAGACTGCATATGAATGTATCAAAAAAGATGTGGAAAACTATCTGGCCGGAAAGAGATGAAAGCGATGTCCCCATATATCAGGTTACAAATGGTGTTCATGCAGATACCTGGCTTTCTTTTAACATCAAGAATTTATTTGATAAATATTTGGGATATGGATGGAGAGAGCATTTGACAAACAGAGATTACTGGGTTCAAAATATTGACAAAATACCGGATGAAGAATTATGGAAAATACATATTGATCTTAAAAAAGAGCTGATAACTTTAATACAAGAAAATATGATTAAGAGAAAAATAAGAAACAGAGGAATTGAAACACTTGAAGAAGATGAAACAGCCTTTCTGAAAAAAGATGTTTTATTTATAGGATTTGCAAGAAGATTTGCAGCATATAAAAGAGCAGGTCTGATTTTTAAAGACAGAGACAGACTCAAGAAAATATTAACAGACACAGATAAACCGGTTGTAATTATTTTCTCAGGAAAAGCTCATCCTGCTGATGAAGAAGGAAAAGAATTGATCAGACAAATTCACAATGTATCGAAAGAGGATGGGTTTAAAGGGCGCATTATCTTTGTTGAGGATTATAATATCGGATTGGCAAGAAAAATAGTATCAGGTGTTGATGTATGGTTAAACAATCCTGTTAAACCTCATGAAGCAAGCGGAACAAGCGGAATGAAAGCAGGTATAAATGGTGTGATTAACTTTAGTATTCTTGACGGTTGGTGGAATGAAGGGTATAACGGAGAGAACGGATGGGCTATAGAAGATAATGATAAATCAGATGATTCAGAGTCTCTTTATAAAATATTGGAGAAAGAAATTATCCCGAACTTTTATAAAAGAGATGAGAAGAACATACCAACTGATTGGATTGATATTATGAAGAAGTCAATATCAACTATTCTACCTGAATTTAATTCTGAAACTATGCTGGTCAATTACATAAATAAAATGTATCATATGAGTTAAAAGAAAGTAAAAAAACAGATTTTTAAAAAAAATTAAAAAAATACTTGACAAAAACAATAATTATTCAGTTATTGTATATATCTGGAAGGGCTTCCAATAAAATAAATATTTAAACGACTGTGAGTTATTTTATTTAACGTGGAAGCGCTTCCAGATTAACTAAACAATTTTCTTTCGGAGATTGTGTTTTGGGCGTAACAATATACGATGTTGCCAAAATAGCTGGTGTAGGCCTTGGTACTGTGTCAAGAGTGCTGAATAATAGCGATCACATTTCACCTGAAACACGAAAAAAAGTTCTTGACGCAATCGAAAAACTTAATTACAAGCCTCATGCATTTGCACGCGGACTTGCCAAACAGAAGACAAATATATTATCCATAATAGTTCCTTTCTTTACAGGTTATTTTTACATTGAACTTTTAAAAGGAATTCAGAAACCAATTACTAAATTTGAATACGATCTTGTACTTTATAATGTTGAGAAGAATAACCGCTTAAACAGTGTACTTGATAAGGTGTTAAACGGCAAGCTGGTTGACGGTGTAATATTAATCTCAATGTCTTTATCTGATGAATATGCTATAGAGTTCAACAGGCAAAATCTTCCGATTGTACTTGTAGATTCTTATCATCCTGGAGTTGATTCTTTTTTTATCGAAAATAAAAAGGGTGCGTACATTGCAACAAAGCATTTAATTGACCTCGGACATAAACGGGTTGGAATGATAGACGCACAATTAAAGAGCACTCCTGCAAAAATACGACTTGAGGGTTATAAAGCGGCGCTTAAAGACAGAGGGATTACTTTTGACAGTAAGTATCTTGTGATTAGTGATTCTGATGAAAAAAGTGATGGCTTCAGCAGGGAAGCAGGTTATAGCGCAATGAAAAGGCTTTTAATGTTGGGAGAGGATAGACCTACGGCTGTGTTTATTTCAAGTGATATACAGGCAGTTGGAGCAATGAAAGCTATCCGTGAAGAAAAATTAACAATTCCTGATGATATCGCAATAATTGGATTTGATGATATAGAATTTTCGGAAGCCATAGGATTGAGTACTATGAGACAGCCAATGTTTGAGATGGGTGAAATGGCAGTAGATATTTTATTAAAAAGGATATCAGGCCAAATATCCAGTCTGTTTCATAAAAAATACATACCGGAGCTTATAATTCGTGAGACCTGCTGACGTGAAAATTTTCTGAAAATATTACTGCACTAAACAGGGGTAATAACAAATGGAAAAAAGATATACTTTGTTTTTTTCATCCCTTCTTTCTGTACTGATCATTTTACTATCTGCATCTGATTCAATTGCCGGAACAACAGGTAAAATAAGAGGAAAAATTATTGATGGAACTACTGGAGAGCCCCTTATAGGGGCAAATATTATATTGGAGAATACATATATTGGCGCTGCTTCGAATCTAAAGGGAGAGTACACAATTATTAATGTTCCTCCTGGGATTTATACAATACGAGCCACTATGATGGGATACAGGTCTCTCAAAATACAAAATGTGAGGGTCTCAGTTGACCTGACTACAACAATAAATATTTCTCTTGAACCTACTGTTGTAGAGACCGGTGAAAGTGTGACTATTGTTGCAAAGAGAGAAATGGTAGTAAAAGATTTAACAGCTTCTACAGCTGTTGTTGATGCAGGTGCAATGAGATCTCTTCCCATATCCGAAGTTTCTGAAGCAATTCAGCTTCAGGCAGGAATTGTACGTGATGCCGGCGGAGGCCTTCATGTACGGGGCGGCAGGAGCGGAGAAGTGAGTTATTGGATTGACGGGGTTCCTGTAACAGATGTGTATGACGGCAGTTCTGTTGTTGAAGTGAATAAGGATATGGTTCAGGAGCTTCAGGTTGTCAGTGGAGCTTTTAATGCTGAGTACGGACAGGCAATGTCAGGTATTGTAAATATTACTACAAAGCAGGGGAATAATGATTTCGGCGGTTCGTTTACTTCTTATATGGGAGATCATCTAACCAACCATGAATCGGTATTTATGGGTATTGATGATATTAATCCTTTTGCTCTGAAAAATATTGAAGCAAGTATTCACGGCCCAATTGTCAAAGATAAGGTTTTCTTTTATGTAAATGCACGTTCCTACAGTACTGACGGATGGCTTTATGGTAAACGCAGTTATAATCCGGGTTCAGCAACAATTGCTCTGCAAGGCATAAATGGTAACTGGCTGGAAGAGAATGCTCCTGATTATTTTGCTGCCAGCAAAATAACTGATCCTGACAATAACCTCCGCGGATTTCAATATATCTTAGGTACTAACAAACTAATCGATTCTCTTGTTACATGGCAGATGCTGCCTGATTCAAAAAGAAGCATTCCTGACAGCTTCTACACTTATTATAATTTACTGAGAAATAATCATGCAAACGGAAAAGGAGACGGAGCATATGTTCCGATGAACTGGAATAAAAAGTTTTACACACAGGCAAAATTGATCTATAAAATTACTCCTTCTTTGCAATTGACATATAATTTTATTTATGATAATGTACAATACAATGATTACGAGAGAGATTTTCTGCTAAATCCAGACGGAGCTACAAACAAATATCGTCTTGGCGCAACACATATTATGCAGTTAACACACACAATTAGCAAAAGAACATTTTACAAGATAGCTTTTTCTCATTATACTAAAGGTTTTAAGCGCTATCTTTACGAGGATATGCATGATCAGCGGTATGTTCATCCTGACCTTTCTTTACAGCAGGCTTATTCTTTTAAGACAGGTGGTACATCGAATATACATTTTGAGAGAGAGACAGCAACCTCTGTTCTAAAAAGCGATCTTACAAGCCAAATCACTCATACCCATCAGATAAAAGCAGGTATGGAATACAGGGAGTACAGAGTTTCACAAGAAGATATTTCTCTCAGGCCTTCTGTTAATCAGTCACAGATAAATCTTATTTTTGATAATCCGTTTATACAAACACGTGTAATGCAGGATAGTACGATTTATACCAGCAGGTACACTCATTACCCCAAGGCACTATCAGCATATATCCAGGATAAGATGGAATTTAAATATATGATTGTAAATATAGGTGTAAGATTTGACTATTTCTCACCTGACGGAGTTGTACTTAATGATGAGAGCGACCCAACTATAACAAATCCGATACGTGCTGAGAATCGTTATCATGATTGGGGAAGCGACGGTATTCCTAACACTCATGATGCAGACGGAACCGAAGGTAACGGAATATGGGATGCAGGAGAACCTGCTGTAACAATTGAAGAACGGGAACAGTACTGGTATCGTAAGGCAACAAGTAAGTTCCAGGTAAGTCCCCGTATAGGTTTTTCATTCCCAATTACCGAAGGAGGAGTAATCCATTTCTCTTACGGCCATTTTTTCCAGATACCAAGGTTTGAGTTGTTGTACCAGAATCCGGATTTTGAACTCGGATCGGGAACAGGCAATGTGGGAATAATCGGAAATGCAGACCTTGAACCGGAGCAGACTATCAGCGGAGAGATAGGACTTCAGCAGATGTTAAGTGAAGACATATCTTTGTCGCTAACCGGTTATTTCCGTGATGTGAGGAACCTGACTGGAACCAGGGCTCAGGAGATAGTACTTTTCGGAGGCGCTGCAAAGTACAGTAAATTCATCAACAGTGATTTCGGATTTATCAGAGGTATTGTTGTTGCTCTTGATAAAAGATTCTCAAATAATTTCAGCGCTTCTATTGATTACACAATGCAGATTGCCAAGGGAACTAATTCGGATCCGGATCAGGCACGAAATGCTCTTGCAGGAGGAACCCTTCCTGAAGTTCAGCTTACTCCGTTAAACTGGGATCAAAAGCATACTGTTAATGCATCTTTTTCGTACAGGCATAAAGACTGGGGTTTCAGTCTTCTGGGGCAGTGGGGAAGCGGATTGCCCTACACACCAAGAGCTTCCACTGACATATCAACTCTTCTTACAAACAGTCAGAGGAAACCAGGAACGTATAATGTTGACCTCAGGGCCTATAGGGATTTTAAAGTCGGTCCGGGGAAGTTAACTCTTTTTATGAAGGTCTTTAATCTGTTTGATACTTTAAATGAGATAAATGTGTACAATGATACAGGTCGTGCAGGATTCACTACTGATGAATTGAGAGCATTATCAACCAATCCTCCGGAATTTATAAACTCTCTGAATCAATGGTTTACAAATGCATCATTCTACTCTCAGCCAAGAAGGGTTGAGATAGGGTTTACCTATTCTTTTTAGTACGGAGTTTTTATAATGAAAAAAATAATAAATAGCATCATTATTCTCCTGTTATTACTCTCTTTCCAGATTGTATTTGCTCAAAGCGGCAGGGAGTACAGGCGGTCTTCTGTAATGCGTGGAAATCTTGTAAAGACCGTATTTGGTAATTGGGGTGTAATCGGACAACCTGCTGAAAAGGGTGACAGAGGAGCATGGATTTATGACAACAATGGTTATATAGGAGATGTGAGTCCTCTTGTAGGAGTCGAAGTTGTTGTTCAGGATAAGACATTCCACTCTGTTGTTGTGTCCCCTGTTGACAGGCCTACAAGGCAGCATGAGTTGTCTCCGTCAGGTAGGTACTGGGGATTTGAACCTGTTGCAGGATATTTTAATGAGGGACGGGAGGGTGTTGCCTTGTATAGTGATCCCTCTTCGTGGCCGAGTCAGTGGCCTGATAAGATGAATGATCCTGAGGATCCGGGCTGGTCAGGCTCATGGAATGGTTTTTTTGGAAAGACAACCACAGCATCTGAAGAGTGCTATTTTGTTATGGATGATAATAATGATGAAGAGTTTAACTATCCGGAGTATAATAAATGGAATGTATCGTTTAAGCCGGATTCCAATGATCCGTCAAGAAACGGACTGGGGCTTGTTGTTAAAGTACGTGCAATGCAGTGGTCTGATTTTCTTGCACAGGATTGCATTTTCTGGCTTTATGAGATAACAAACACAAGCACAACAGATTACAGCAAGGTTGTTTTCGGCATGCTTGTAGGAACATATGTCGGGGTTACGTCAACTGAAAACTACAATGAGTATGATGATGATTATTCTTTTTTCGATGTGCAGAATGATTTGACTTTTACTGCAGATTATGATGATAATTGCAGCAGGAATCCCCGCTGGGTGGGAGATGTAGGGGTTGTAGGATATGCATTTCTGGAGAGCCCTGGCAACCCATATGACGGAATAGACAATGATCAGGATTCAGATAAAAATTTTTTAATACACGCTACAGGCCCGTTTTTCTCTGAGGATGATTTTAAGAGCCGTGTAATTATGCCAGGTGATAAAGTTGTTCTTATTGATGATAACTACAACAGGACTGTAGTTGTAGTACCAAACCATGATACTACATTTGTTACAAGAGGTAAGGCAACAGGTCAGCCGGTGGAAATAAATATTGTCCCGGGAGAGACTGAACTTGTCGAGGGAAATGTTATTATAAAAGACGGAAAACAATCCATAAATCCAAATGCTTATGATGGTATAGATAATGATCTCGACGGCTTAATAGATGAGAATTATTATCTTCACTACAGACAGATAAGAAAAGATCAAAAAGGGCACACTCTAATTGATATATTAAGTCCTGTGCGTCACAAGGATTATATCAATGGCATTGGTATAAATGATCCTTTAATTGATGAAAGACGTGATGACGGGATTGATAATGACGGTGATTGGAATCCTGAGTATGATGATGTGGGAGCCGATGGTATAATGGGAACCAACGACAGGGGTGAAGGAGACGGCATCCCCACTCCTGGAGAACCCAATTTTGATCAGACAGATGTTGATGAATCCGATCAGATCGGTCTTACGAGTTTTGAATATTTCACACCTTCCAATGATTTTTCAATGGCTGATGATGAGGATCTCTGGAATCGTCTCTCTCCTGGGCATTTTGAGGTGCCTGAATCTATTGTTAACAATAAACCTCAGCGAGGAGAAGACGGAGACTTTTTTTACGGATCAGGATACTTCCCTCTGAGAGCAGGAGAAACACAGCGGTTCTCTCTTGCCCTGGTTTACGGCGAGGGCGGCGGCCCTGATATGGATATTACTGATCTGATGAATAACAGAAAAACAGTCCAGAAAATTTACGATAGTGATTATCGTTTTCCCCCGGCTCCTGATAAACCTACATTAAAAGTTGTGCCAGGGGATGGCAAGGTGACTCTGTACTGGGACAGAAAAGCCGAAGACTCATACGATCCTGTTCTACATGAATACGATTTTGAAGGGTATAAAATTTACAAAGCTACAGACCATAACTTCAATGAAATATTTAATATAACAGATGCAAGCGGAACAAAAATTTCGTATAAACCTATTGCTCAGTTTGATGTAAAAGACGAGTATGAAGGATACTTCAGAGCGGGAGAAGATCTTTTTCAGCAGAGTAAAGGTGCTTCTTTTTATCTTGGAGATAACAGCGGTTTGAAACACAGTTTTGTTGATACAGATGTTGAGAACGGAAGGCGCTATTTTTATGCTGTTGTTTCGTATGACAGAGGAAATGAAGAGACCAATATTTTCCCCAAAGAGTGTGACAAGAGAATAGATCTCTTACCTTCAGGAGAAGTAAAAACATATCAGAATACAGCTGTTGTTGTACCAAATGCTCCGGTTATCGGTTATAAGCCTCCTGAAGGAAGCGTAGAGATTAATTCTGATGATGTTATTGGTACAGGCTCTGTTTATTACAAAGTTGTTGATGAGGAGGCTTTAACAGGGCATAAATACAGAATTGAATTCTTTGACACCTCGAATGACGGGATTGATAATAATGGTAATTGGAACCAGGCTACAGATGATGTAGGCACAGATGGCATTCCTAATTCAAATGATTCTGATGGTACTGAGGGTAACGGCCTGGCTGATCCGGGAGAGCCTAATCTGGATTATTCTGATTCGGATGAATACTTCGTACCGATTACAACATCTTATTCTGTTCGGGACATGACCGGATTGACAGAATTGTTTTACAGTAAGGATACTCTTTTCGTAAGGCTCTCTCACAAACATTTAATAGAAAGTACGATATCAGTTTCTGACCAGAATGGAGCAGTTGTACCTTCTATCAAATTAATCATTGATTGCGAGAACGGA
>QNDG01000509.1 GCA_003645915.1 Candidatus Zhuqueibacterota bacterium
ACCTTACGAAGTCTGGTTTTACCAGCAGTTTAACAGGGACCTCTATTTTATGGACGAGAGAGGATACGGTGAATACAGATTAATAAATCCTGAGATATTCTGGGAGATGGTCAACAGGACAAGGTAATTTGATTTAAAAAATAAAGCAAAAACCATTTTCTCCTGGAGAATAATTAGTTCAATGGTTTAGTTAAGGGAAATTTGTATGATGAAAATTGCTGTTTTTGCTTCAGGTCGGGGATCCAACTTTAAAGCTATCCTGAAGGCAGTAAATGAAAAAAAAATAAATGCGGAAATTCCGCTGCTTATAACAAACAATCCTGATGCAGGATGTATTGAGTATGCAACTGAGAACGGAATTCCGGTGCAGATTGTACGAAGAAAAGATTTTTCTTTAAGAGAAGAATTTGTTAAAAGCCTTCTGTTGTTTCTTGCTAAAGCAGAAACAGATTTAATTGTTCTTGCAGGATACATGAAAAAAATTCCCGATGAAGTTCTGGATAAGTATCATAACAGAGTTATTAATATTCACCCTGCTCTGCTTCCGTCATTCGGTGGTAAGGGGATGTACGGTAGTAATGTTCATAAGGCTGTTTTAAATGCAGGATGCAAAGTTACAGGTGTTACTGTTCACTTTGTTGTCAAGGAGTATGACAGAGGACCTATAATTGCTCAGCAGTGTGTTGATGTGATGCAGGGAGACAATCCTGAAACACTTGCTGCAAGAGTTTTAGAAACAGAACACCAATTGTACTGGAGGGTGATTAGGAAATTTTCCGAAGGAAAGATAAAAGTTGTTAACAATAAGGTTTTTATTGAAGAGTAGCAATTTTTTTGATTTTTTTAGCAGCATGTCTTTTTAATCACAATATTAAATTTGCGGTATTTTAATCTATTCTCACAATTATTAAATATCCGGGATATATTTCAATATAACAAATTTTTTCAGGTAAAAAGTAACGCAATTGGGCGGGTAATCTGAATTTTTTAAAAAGTTTTTATTTTTTTATCAATCTTTGTGGCACTTTGTTTGCATTTTTAAATTTCTATTAATAATTTTATTAAAACCGGCCGAAAACAACACATGTTTTCAGGATTTGTATGTAATGTGGTTAAAAAACCTTAACACCGGAGGAAAGAGTGGTGCAGATAAAACGGGCGATTGTAAGTGTTTCAAATAAAGAGGGAATAGTACCCTTTTGTAAAACTTTATCACAGTCAGGAGTGCAGATAATATCTACCGGAGGTACAGCATCCATCCTTAACAAAAATGATGTCCCTATTACAATAATTAGTGATGTTACAAAATTTCCGGAAATGATGGACGGCAGAGTAAAAACTTTGCATCCTGCTATTTACGGAGGTATTCTTGGTATCAGGGATAATGATGAGCATAAAAAGCAGGCAGAAGAGAACAGAATAAACTGGATAGATCTTGTAGTTGTAAATCTGTATCCTTTTGAACAGGCTGCAAAAAAGGAAAATCCTCAGATAGAAGATCTTATTGAACAGATTGATATAGGCGGCCCCACTTTAATCAGGAGCGCTGCTAAAAATTTTAAATATGTAACAGTTGTAGTGGACCCTGAAGATTACAACAGGGTAGCGGAAAACATTAAAAACAGCGGACAAATCCCTGAAGAGTTAAGAGCAGAGCTGGCAGTAAAGGCTTTCAGATTAACGTCACAATATGACCTGTTTATCGATAAAACGCTGTCTGAAATTTTACTTAAAGAGCACAGAGCATTTTTCAGATACGGAAAAGGTAAAGTATTAAGATACGGAGAAAACAGTCATCAGAAGGCTATGTTCTTTGAAGATCAGTCCTCACAGGAAGTATCAGCGGCAAAAGCGGAAGTAATTCACGGAAAAGAGATGTCGTACAACAATTATGTTGATGCAGACGCTGCTCTTGAGGTTGTAAAAGAGTTTAAGGAAACAGCAGTTGCAGTTATAAAACATACAAACCCCTGCGGCCTTGCAACAGGCAGAACTCCGAGAGAAGCTCTGGAAAGAGCCTGGGAAGGAGATCCGGTTTCTGCTTTTGGCTCTGTAATCAGTTGCAACAGAACTGTGGATAAAAAATTTGCAGAGTTCATAAGAGGAAAAGATGAAAAACACATCAGTTATGTAGTGGACGGCAATCGTCTTATTCCTCAGGAAGTGCCCTCAAAATTTGTAGAAGTAATAGTAGCTCCCGATTTTGACGATGAGGCTCTTAGTATTCTTACAAAAGCAAAGAATATACGGCTTTTGAAAACCGGGCCTTTTAACAGAGGATCTTCAGAAAAGGACACATTCAGGAAAATAACAGGCGGACTTCTTGTAATGGACAGGGACAGTATAATCTGGGATCAATTCAAAACTGTAACAGAGAAGGATTTTGATAATAATAAAAAAGAGCTTGCCAGATTTGCTTATATTGCAGTTAAACATACAAAATCCAATGCAATTGTTATAGCGCGCCGGAAAGAGCCCGGAGTTTTTCAGGTTGCAGGAATGGGAGCAGGCCAGCCAAACAGAATAGA
>QNDG01000510.1 GCA_003645915.1 Candidatus Zhuqueibacterota bacterium
ATTCTTTTAAACCCTTTATAAATAATTAAAGTTTAAAGTGAATATTTAACTTCCGGGTTTAAATAAATGACCCTGCATATATATTATTAATCTATAAGAATACTTAATACGATTACAAAAAGGTGCTAACCGGATTTCAGGCTTACATCTGTCACAACTATAAAACTCACTCAGAAGGAACATATAATAACGAAGCAACAGGATGAATTCAGCAAATTAAGACGAGAGCCAATTCTCAATCCTTGTTAAAAGTAACAGGGAAATGGTCTATTATGATTATTAATATTAGTATGATATATTTTAACAATTAATTTCGGCAAAAGCAATGATTTTCTTAATTACCTCCAAAATTCACGATTTTACACATATCCGGAAAATCCGGTAATTTCAACCAAAACATCAAATAAGTTAAAACAGTTCCATTATTTCTCATATACAAAATTGGTATTGAGAATTAACTATAATCATTAACCAATAAATGCAAGCAATTATGGACATTTTATATTTACTCATTTTAAAAACTTAAAAACAAACAAGTACGATTTAATAAAAATATGTCAATAAAAATTCCATTATTCCCCAGATTTGACTTGTAATTTTCAAAAGGTTTAATAAATTTATTCTAACTGATCCGAAAATCAACAAGATAATTTTATAAACTGGGGAGCATAATGTTAAGGATAAAAACTCTTATTATATTCTTTTTCTCAACTATTCTTATAATTAACAGCTGTACAAAAAATCAGAGTGATTTTGACGTTAAAAAATGGCAAAAATCAGTTATTGACAACAGAACCGTAAAAGACAATGAATTTAAAACATCTCCGACTTCACCTTTTGCAGGCCTTACCCGAATAAACGCAGAAAAAGACAAAACAAGTTTTCTTGATTTTAAATCCGGAAATTTTGTTTTAAATAACAAAAAATCATCTTTAACGCTGATTTCCGTTTTCCAGAAGAATGGCAAATGGTATCTTAAAATATTAAACAATGGTTTTACTTGTAAAAGCGGAACAGAAAAAGAGGGTTCTCTATACAAACTTGGGGATATGGTCGAATGCACCTATTACAGATTTACATTTGTAATATATCCTCTTGACGAGAGGCTTGTAATAATTACATTTGATCCGGAACTTAAAGAAATTAATGAATTCCAGCACCTTTACTACTATCCGCCTGATCCTGAATTCAGAGTTAATGCAAAGCTTGTAAAAATAAAAAATCCTGAGCAAATTGACATGCTGACCAGTCAGAATCAGATAAAAACTTACTACAGATATGCGGAAATCCGGTTCAAAATCAGAGACAAAAAACTTACTTTAATTGCATACAAAAAAGACCTGGATCAAAAACCGGAACACACCTGGCTTTTTATACCTTTTACAGATAAAACCACAGGTAAAACAACTTATGCAGCAGGACGATTCCTTGAAATTAAAGAGCCTTTAACCAAAAATTTTGTTCTGGATTTTAATGAGGCTTTTAACCCATTGTGTAATTACTCTCACGTTTACAACTGTTCATATCCTCCTGAAGAAAATGCTCTGGATATTCCCATAGAAGCCGGTGAAAAAGTATATCCTGTTTACCATTAACAAAAAAATTAACAAAAAGGAGAAAACATTATGCGCAAACAATCTTTATTCTTTATCCTGATTTTATTTACAGCCTTTAACCTTTTGTTTGCAGACAGTTTTAAAGACGAATGTACAAATTTGATTGTAACAAAAGGCGCAACAAAAACTGGATCAGTAATGATCTGCTATCTTTGCGATGCACCGTTCTGCTCCCATTTGCAGCTTATTCCTGCTGCAGACCACAAACCCGGAACCTTTGTTGAACCGGATCAGCTGAGAGGAAATGTCAAAGTAAAGCAGGTTCCCCACACATATCAGATTATGGCATCCAACGGAATCGGACATATTAATGAATTTCAGCTCGCTATCGGAGAAACAACATTTGAAGGAAGAAAGGGGCTTGCAAATAAAAGCGGACTGCACTATTCGGATCTTATGACACTCGCTCTTCAGAGAACAAAAACAGCAAGAGAAGCTGTTAAATTAATCGGAAAACTTGCAAATGAATATGGTTACAGAGCTCCGGGAGAATCTATTTCCATAGGTGATAAAAACGAAGCATGGCTTATGGAAATTATTGGTAAAGGAGATAAGAAAGGTGCTGTATGGGTTGCTGTAAAAATACCTGACGGATACATATCCTGTCATGCAAACCAGTCCAGAATCCGCACTTTTCCTCTTGATGATCCGGAAAACTGCCTGTACTCCAAAGACGTTATCTCTTTTGCCAAAAAAAGAGGCTTTTACTCAGAAGACCAGGGGCCCTTTGATTTCAGTAAAGCCTACCACCCTGCTACTGAAAAAGTAAAAAAAACATGCGCAATGAGAGTATGGAGTATATTAAACAGGACAGCTCCTTCTCTTCATCTTTCCGCTGATTACGCAAGAGGAGTTGAAAATGCAGAAAGATACCCTCTTTTTGTAAAACCGGATTCTTTGCTTGAAACAA
>QNDG01000511.1 GCA_003645915.1 Candidatus Zhuqueibacterota bacterium
AAAGTTCAAAAAGATACTTTAAATAATGTTTTGGAAGCTTCTGCATCAAACGGTCTTGCACAGCTTTTTGGTTCTCCGGTAAAATTCTATGCATCTCTAATTCCGGATTCAGTAAGCGCATCCCGCTCTTCGATTTCCGCTACTACTAATGTTTATGCGGTTGAAACAGACACATCACAAATTACAGTTACACTGACCGATGCATATGGTAATCCGGTACAGGGTAAGCATGTAAGGCTTAGCGTAACCGGAGGATCAAAGAACTTTATGCATGATCCTGTTGAGCCTACTGATGAGAACGGAAAAGCCTACGGCTATCTTCAGTCGTTAACATCAGGAGAAAAGCAGATATCTGCTTATGATGTTGAGGACGATATTCATCTTGAGAATACGGCAACAGTTGTTTTTCTTGCAACTGACGCATACGAATTATCTCCGGTTTCAGATAAAAATGAAACAAGAACAGGAAATGTGGGTACAATATACCCTGATTCTATTGTAGTTCAGGTACTTGACCAGAACGGTAATGGTGTTGCATCAAGCCCGGTTTTGTTTGAAGTAGGGCAGGGAGGCGGAAGAATTGTTGAGCCTCAGCCAATTGTTTCAGATGAAAACGGTTATGCGTGGGCGCATATTGTTCTAGGCCCTGACCCTGGTGAGAATGAAGTAATAGTTTCGGCAAGAAACCAGCAGGGAAGCCACCTTAATAATAGTCCGATAATATATAAAATTGAAGGGAAAACTGGGAGCCCTGTACACATCATGCCTGTGGGTGATGTGGATCTTGAAGGTCAGGCCGGTAGAAAACTTACAACTCCTCTCAGCGTAAAGGTTCTTGATATAGGAGGATATCCGGTTTACGGAATTCCGATTAAATATACACTTGTCCAGGGCGGTGGAAGTTTTATGTCCGCAATGCCTGTAAAAACAAATGAGTATGGTGTTGCGAGCGCATGGTTTATTGCAGATACCATATCTTCAAATACAAGCTATATTGAAGCTGAAGCAGAAAATCTTGATCTCTCAGGAGAACCTGTCCTGTTTACAGTACTCAGCAAGTCCGGATCAGCGAGAAGAATTGAGATGGTAGCAGGAAATAATCAGACAGGTTATCTTGGAGAGCAACTTCCGGAACCGTTAAAGGTAAAGGTGTCTGATGATTATGGCAATCCTGTATCAAATTTCTCTGTTACATTTGAGATTGTACAGGGAGATGCTACAATCGAAGGATTTAAAGAAGTAACAAAGGTTACCGGAACTACAGGGTACGCTTCTGTTAAGATTACTTTGGGAGATACTTCGGGAACTGTAAAAATTGAAGCAAGAGCTCCCTATATGGCTGGTTCTCCTGTTGTGTTTACAGAGTTGTGTCAGTCGAATAAGGCAAAAAGCATTGTTAAGCTTGAGGGAGAATTCTCTGAAGGCTTCTTAAAATCAGGTGATCTGCAAAAAGGCAGTGTGGGCAGATTGTTTGTTGATCCTCTCAGAGTCAAGGTTATAGATGATTATGGTAATCCGGTTCCAAACAAGACTGTCCGGTTTAACAAAGAGTCAGGCCCTGGTGATATCAGCGGATCAAATTATGTAAGAAGTGATGAAAACGGTATTGCGTCTGTATTTGTCAAAGCAGGTGCAACTGCAGGGCAGACTGTTATAACGGCATTTCTTGGGAATACTTTAACATTTACTCTTGAGACTGTTTACAATTCCACTTCGCCCACATTAAATAAGAGCGATATGAAATCCGATTACTATCCCCAGGAAGATGAAGAGTTTATTATAGGTTTGGTTGCTAATCCGGATCCTGACGGAGATGATCTGTCATTCCAGATGGGTAACATCTTTCCTCCTTCAGGGTCAAAAGTGGAAAAACAGACAGACATTACAGCTGTTTTCCGATGGACTCCAACTTATGATCAGGAGGGTGATTATAATATAATTCTCAGAGTCAGGGATGGTAAAGGAGGATGTGATGCTGATACAGTCACTCTCCATGTTACAAAAGCTAACAGATTCCCCTCAATTGTATCTACAATACCAGTTGAAAGAGATACAAATGTAATTGGAGGACAGACAATAACATTTATGGTCAATGCAACAGATCCGGACGGAGACGAGATGCATTATGACTGGAGTGTGGAAGGCAAGTCTGTCGGAACAGATGCTCCTATTCTGGAATATACATTCCCGTATAATTTTACAGGCAAACAAACAGTTTCCGTTATTGTAAGTGATGATATAGGATACAGTAATGACGGTAAATATCAGTGGTATGTATCTGTAAAGGTAGCTGTGCAGTTTGCTGATTTTAATGCAACCTTTGATATGGCGTCAAAAGGGATAAGAGTCTTCTGGCAGACAGCTTATGAAAACGGTAATAAGGGTTTCTATGTTTACAGAAGCAGAACGGAAAACGGTGAATATGTCCCTGCCTGCGAAGACCTTATACCTTCCAGTGACGACGGTATGTATGAGTTTATTGATAAAAATATCATTGTGGGGCAGACTTATTATTATAAAATTAT
>QNDG01000512.1 GCA_003645915.1 Candidatus Zhuqueibacterota bacterium
AATATCATCACTAGTAAATGCCGGATTATACAGAGTATCAAATCCCAGAATACGAAGCATTTTTGCAAGTTTTCCAAGCTGCACATCAAGAATAAACAGGATTGTTCTTAATGGTGAAGGTCTCAGTTTAATAATGGGGGAGATGTCTATTGATTCGAATTCAGGATATACTGCAATCCTGTCATTGTGTTTTAATTGATACGAAAAGTCAACTGAATTTCCGTTAACAATAATAAGATCAATTTCCGGATGAGGAACCCCAATTGCTTCTACTGCATCTTTTACAGCAGGATTTCCTTTAAAAAAGTATTCAAAATCTTTTTTCTCCTTATCCGGCGGTAAGAAATCGTTCAGCTCTTCGTAAAAACGAAACACTGCTTTGTTAATATCATTCTTTTTTGTGTTTTTGTTACTCATTAAACACTCTGAATAAAATTTTGCGGAACTGTCTAAGTTTATGATTTTTATTATAAAAGTGCAAGGAATTTGAAATAAAAAATGGACACAAAGTTAAGTCTAATATCCATTTTTCATTTCCATAAATTGTGATGGTGACTTGTTTCCCTGATATGAATATTTTTTCCCAGGTTATAAAATGATAAATATCGACTTACGAGGTTACTGCAGGGTTTTAAAGTTGTTACGATAAATAAGTCCTTTTTTCAATGTATCAAAAAATTTTAACAATATTTTTGTCTTGAGATCGAACAAGTTGCATTGTTTCTAATTTGAACTTTTTGGTATAACGTCGTCTCTGTTCTTCTGTCGTGCGGAACCCTTCTTTTTGTATAATTTAAAAAGTGTTGAACTATATGCATATTAGAATATCGCAAGATAATTTCAGTTCTGTGATTACTTCAATTAAGTGTTGCAGGCTGAAAGTTCAGATTAAATGTATTTATTACCTGCCACAAACGTTTGCATAAAATAAATAATAAAAAAATACTTGACAAATAGATTAATTAAATATATATTTAAAACGTTGGTAATAAAGTTTAAGCAGTACAGCACTTTCATCTTTAGCACAGACATCATAACAAAATTTCACCAGGTAGTAATGTGTCTTAAAGTAAGAGGATATATGTATCCTGAGTACTAAGTGATATTCCTCAAGTAAGACAGGTACGCCAAAAAATTTAAAAAATAAATTCTCAAATTCAGGGGGAATTTGTGAAAAGCGTGAGAGTTGTTAAAATTATTCTCGGTATTGTATTAATCTTTTCCGGTATTACAAAAATTATTGATCCTTCTAAAGCTGTTGATCTTATGCTGGAGTTTAAGGTTGTTCCTGAATCGTTAATTTTAATAATTGTCTCAATTCTTCCTGTTTTGGAAATTTTAATCGGGGTGCTGTTAATTTCTGGTATGTACCCGAAGCTTGCATGAATTTCTGCGCTGGTTCTGTTTTCAGGATTCTTTCTTATAAGCATTTACGGAACTTTAATCGGTTTAAGTTCCGACTGTGGCTGTTTCGGGTCTGTCATCAAAAGCAGGATCGGGTGGGGGATGGTAGTGAGGAATGGGGTGTTTGTGGTTGGCGCTGTGTATGGAGGGTGGAGAGAAATAAAGATAAAATTAATTATCGTTTAATCTGATATTAAGCGTGGAAGATACTAGATGAAAAAACTGTTCAAGAATAGATTTCCTGTAGTCAGGCAGTACGACCGGGTTGACTGCGGCCCCGCAGCATTACTGAGTGTTTTAAAATATTACGGCGGTAATGCCAGTCTTGTTTATCTGAGAGAACTGTGTAATGTAAACACTCAGGGAACTACTATGCTTGAAATTGTGAATGCAGCCAAAACTCTTGGATTTAATGCTTACGGCGCCGCAGGAGAGTATGAAGATCTTTTAAATGAAAATATGCCGTGTATCGCGCATGTAGTGGTTGAAAATGGCCTTAACCATTTTATTATAGTTTATAGAATAGATGAGAAAGGAATAGTTGCCGGAGACCCGGGCAAAGGGATCTGTAAATTATCAAAAGCCGAGTTTGAAAAGATATGGAAGAAAAAAGCGGTTATACTATTAAAGCCCGGTAATGATCTGTATAATTATAAGCCGCCCAATTGGTTTAACTGGATTACCAGCTAACTGAAAGAGCAGGAATCATGGGTTATACAGACCTTGTTCCTTGGGATTGTTTATACGGTTCTCGGTTTATTAACTTCAATATTTGTCCGTCTGCTTATTGATAAATTTATTCCTGATAAGAGTTATATCAAAATAATATATACCGGAATTTTTCTGTTTTTTCTGTTATCAATTCGCTCTTTGGCAGGATATTTCAGGCAGAGATTCATGATTGTGCTTAATAAAAATATCAATATTAATATAAACAAAGATTTCCTGAGCCATATTTTTAAACTGCCCAAAAAATTTTTTGATACAAGAAAAATTGGGGATATAACCGCCCGTATTAACGACAGCATGCGTATTCAGCAGGCAGTTTTACTTATTACAAATACTACAATTATTGACGGATTAATTGTTTTGGGTTCATTCATATTTA
>QNDG01000513.1 GCA_003645915.1 Candidatus Zhuqueibacterota bacterium
AACAATTGCTGGATAATCTGAAGTCAGATCGTAAATTTATGGAGAATGTCAGCCATTGGGAGAGAATTCCGGAAAAAGAAGCCGAATACGGACCTTTTCCTGAAAAAATTTCACAAAAGCTTATTCATGCATTACAAAAAAGGGGGATCCGGCAGCTTTATTCACATCAGTCAGAAGCAGTGGAGAATATTCTCAGCGGTAAGAATACTGTAATAGTAACTCCCACTGCATCTGGAAAAACCCTCTGTTATAATCTTCCGGTTCTCAATGAAATAATTGAAGATGACGAGTCAAGGGCTCTTTACATCTTTCCCACAAAAGCGCTTTCACAGGATCAGGTTTCCGAACTTCATTCCATTATTGATATTCTCGGTATAGACATAAAGACCTATACATTTGACGGAGATACTCCTGTATCTGCACGTAAGGCAATAAGAAGTGTGGGGCATATTGTTGTTACAAATCCGGATATGCTTCATCAGGGCATAATGCCCCATCATACAAAGTGGGTCAAGCTTTTTAAACACCTCAAATATGTAGTTATTGACGAAATCCATTCTTACAGAGGAGTGTTCGGAAGCCATCTTGCAAATGTCTTAAGAAGGCTCAAACGAATTGCGGAATTTTACGGAGCATCTCCTGTATTTATCGGATGTTCCGCTACTATTGCAAATCCTAAAGAGCTGTTTGAAAAAATGACAGAAGAAGATGCAGTGCTTATAAATTCCAACGGCGCTCCTGCAGGGGAAAAACATTTTATTTTTTACAATCCGCCTGTGGTTAATCATGAACTGGGTATAAGAAAATCATCTGTAAAAGAAGCAAGAAACATTGCAAAGATGTTTCTTTCAACAGGAGCCCAGATTATTGTTTTTGCCAGATCAAGACTGCGGGTGGAGATACTTCTTTCATATCTGCAGGATGCTGTTGCGCATTTAAAAAAGAGCAGGAATCTTGTGCGGGGATACAGGGGAGGTTACCTTCCGAATCAGAGAAGAGAGATTGAACAGGGTTTAAGAGAAGGCAGAATTCAGGCAGTTGTCTCAACAAATGCTCTTGAGCTTGGTATTGATATTGGTAATTTTTCCGCTGCAGTTATGGCAGGCTATCCCGGGACAATTGCATCAACATGGCAGCAGGCTGGAAGAGCAGGCAGAAGGGAAAATGTTTCTGTTGCGGTTCTTGTTGCATCCAGCGCTCCTATTGATCAGTATGTAATTAATCATCCGGAGTATTTTTTCTACAGCGATCCTGAAATGGGTATAATTGATCCTGACAACCTCATAATCCTTTTATCCCATGTTAAATGTGCTGCATTTGAACTTCCTTTTAAACAGGGAGAAAGGTTCGGAATAGACGCAACAGAAGAACTGCTTAATTACCTTGAAGAGCATAAGGTTCTTCATAAATCCGGAGATACATGGCACTGGACAAGTGAAACATATCCTGCGGAAGAAGTAAGTTTAAGAAGCGCTGCTCCGGACAATGTTGTAATTATAGAAAACAAAACAAATAAAGTAATAGGTGAAGTTGATCTTTTCAGCGCTCCTGTTATGGTGCATGACGAAGCAATTTATCTGCATCAGGGAAACCAGTATCATGTTGATAAACTTGACTGGGACAGGAGAAAAGCGTATGTACGAAGCGTGAAGGTTGATTATTATACTGACGCTGAAACAAAAACCAATATAAGAGTTCTTGATGAATTTGAATCAAAAGAGATAAAGCTCGGCAGAATTGCTCACGGCGAGGTAAGTGTCACAACTCTGGCAACTTTGTTTAAGAAGATTAAATTCAACACCCATGAAAATGTGGGCTCAGGCAGAATTCATCTTCCGGAAATGACAATGCATACTACAGCCTACTGGTGGGAGATAGATGAAGACATTCTTGATGAGCTCGGCCTGACTGCAGAACATTTCAGTGACGGGATTAAAGCAGTGGCAAATGTGTTTGAGAATATCGCTCCAATATGGGTCATGACAGATCCGAGAGATCTGAGAACAGTTCCCATGATAAGGTCTCCCTACTCAAACAAACCGACTATTTATATTTATGAAAATACTCCCGGCGGAGTAGGATATTCAAAAAAGCTGTTCAATCTGAATAGTCAGCTTCTGGTAGCAGCGCAGGATCTTATAAAATCCTGCGGATGTAAAAACGGATGCCCTTCATGTGTAGGCCCTGTTCTGGAAGTAGGGGAATACGGAAAAGAGGTGGCTCTTGCGGTTTTGTACAGTGCAGTGGGGAGATGAAAATTGAACATGGGATAATAAAAATGTTCAGAATGAATAAAAAACTTGCAAAATGATACTATATATAGTATCTTAATGGGGGATAATTGAAACCGGGAAAAATATTTTCATTTTGGGAAAATCGTGGAATACCATCTCAACTTGAATGGAATCAAGTGGTTAAGCTCTGTAACTATTTGGTAGATAATTACGGCTTTACTTTCAGAAAAGCAGGAAAAGGTTCTCACTGGATATTGGCACATGATTTGCTTAAAGA
>QNDG01000514.1 GCA_003645915.1 Candidatus Zhuqueibacterota bacterium
ACATATAATGGTTCTAATATATTGAGCTCTTTCAGGCGCCTCAATACCGGCAAGGTCTTCCATAGCATTTACTGAAGCTGCAGGATGACTTGTTGAGCAGATTCCGCATATTCTTTCCACAAGAAAAACAACCTGATCCCAGGATTTTGCTTCTGCAAGTTTCTCTATGCCGCGGTGATTGTAGCCGATTTCTATATCGAGTTTTGTAACACGCTCGCCTTCAACATGAAGTTTAAAAAATTCCGGCTCTTCCTGCAGAGGATGATACGGCCCGATTGGAATAATTTCGCTCATTGATCCCTCCTGAGGGGATAATTTCCTTCAGGCCAGTCATTTGGCAGAATCAGATGCTGCATATTCGGATGCCCCTTAAATTTTACGCCTAAAAGTTCTGCTATCTCTCGTTCTATCCACTCCGTACCTTTAATTATTTCTGCTAACGACTCAACTTCCGGGTTGGATTTATCAACTTTTATTCTTAAAGAAATAACCTGAGGAAGCTGAAAAAAATCAAAATGATAGAGAATTTCTATCACGCCATCAGGAGTATCAACTCCTGATGCTATAATAAACCTGCTGTTTAAATTTTTAAACAGATATTCAGAAAACTCCTTCAGATTATCTGTATCAATATCTATATAAATTCTGCGCTTATTGTGTTCATACCATTTTTGTATTTTTTTGCCGAACGTTTTTTTAATATCTTTTTTTATCTCTTCCCAGGTCATTTGTTCCTCTAAAATTAGGCTTTCTCTTTTACCAAAGCTAAAAGTTTTGCTACACCTGCTATAATCCCTTCCGGTTTGGGCGGACACCCAGGGATATAAATATCAACAGGAAGAACCTCATCCACTGTTTTTGGCATTACATAACTGCCTGAAAACACTCCGTGATTAAGCGCACAGGTTCCGATAGCAATTACAACACCCGGTTTAGGCATCTGCTCATACACTTCCTTTGCCCTTTCCATTGACTTGATAGTCATGTTACCTGTAACCAAAAGAGCATCAGCGTGCCTCGGACTGCCCACAAGAACAATCCCGAATCTTTCAAGATCAAATCTTGGTGTCAGGCAGTCAAGAATTTCAATATCACAATTATTACAGCTGCCTGTTGATAAGTGATACACCCATAATGATTTAGTCAGAGCTTTTAACTTGATTCCCATAGAATTACTTCCCCATTAAGGCAAGTACTACTGCCGCTATTCCAATAAATGTAACAGGACCCCATAAAAATTTTACTGCCTGATCTATTCGCAGTCTCGGATTTGTGTTTCTTATCAGAACTATCAGCACAAGAAAAAAAACATATTTTAATATTGACCATAAAATTGACCAGCCTTGAAAACTGACACCTCCCCAGAAAAGAAGCACCAGAAACATGGGAAGGGTGAAAAGCATCATCATACGCGTCAATTTTATTATTGCAAGAGGAGTCCCTGAATATTCCACTTCCAGGCCCCCCATTATTTCTGTTTCTGCCTCCGGAATATCAAAAGGAACAAGTGTCAGTTTTGCCTGTGTTGTAATTATTACAACAATTAATGCTAAAACACCGGATATTGAACCGACAACCATTCCGTGCGTATGTTGATAAGCAATCAATTGATCAAGTTTTATCGCTCCGTTTGACTGAACAACAGGAACCATTACTGCAATTAAGAACGGTAGCTCGTCCGCAAGCATAAGTTTCATTTCTCTGCTGGCTCCAAGGGATGCAATAGGGTTTTTTGATGCAAACCCGCCTACAATCAATGCAATTGAAGGTATCATCAACAGATATACAACAACAATAAGATCACCGGCAAACCCTCTGTTCTGCCAGAGCATGGTTTTCCAGACTATTGTGGAAACTGCTGTAACAGCTGCAAGTCCGAAAACCGGAGACAGAAGAAATGTAAATCTTGAACATGCTCTTGGGATAACTGTTTCTTTACCGAGCAGTTTGACAATATCATACAAAGGCTGTAAAAACGGAGGCCCTACTCTCCACTGCACTCTTGCAGTTACTTTTCTGTCAATCCAGCTTGCCAGGATTCCCGCAAAAGCTGTAAACAGAAATCCCGGGAAAATCAGATAATTAAACACGTGTTCCATATCAGATATATTCTTCCTTTTTCCAGGGTATTGAGTGAACTATTAAATTCTCTGAAACCTCAAACCAATGTTTTTCTTTATCCGGTTTAAAATCCCCGTACTTAACAGCATTTTCAGAACAGGATACTACACAAACCGGCTCTTCATTTTCTTTAAGTCTCTGCATACAGAAATCACATCTGGAAACAAAATATGTAATCAATTCCGGTAAGATTGTTCCGAAAGGGCATGCATAACTGCAGGAATTACACGCAACACACCGAAGGTTATACCGTTTTACTATGTTGTCATCCAATTTCTCAAGAGCATCAGCAGGGCATGCATTTACACAAGGAGCCTCATCACAATGACGGCATGTAACAGCAAATTCTGATATTTCCCTCAGATATTTTACACCGTCATTTCCCGGA
>QNDG01000515.1 GCA_003645915.1 Candidatus Zhuqueibacterota bacterium
GATAATTTAAAAGGCGTTACTGGTATTGAGCGGGTAACATCAGTATCTCGTGAAAACAGCTGTTCAATAACGGTTACTGTTCTGGTTGATTATGATATTAATATTGTAATACAGGATGTAAAAGATGCTGTAAATCAGATAAGTACATTCCCTACAGGAATGGAAAGAATAACAATATTCCGTCAGGAAGCACGAAATTTTGCCATTGATTTTGTGCTTGCAGGGAATGTCAAACTTCTGGATTTAAAAAAAGAAGCCAGAAGGGTGGAAAGGAAACTGTTAGCCCATGATGGTATATCAAAGGTTTCTCTTTCGGGATTTCCTGCAGAGGAGATTGAGATTGGTGTAAGAGAAAATGATATGCGTGCATACGAGCTGACATTTGATGAAATAAAAAATGCAGTTAAAAGGGGAAACGTAAAAATAACAGGCGGTAAAATTAAGGGTAAAAAAGAAGAATTTCTCATTCGTGCTAATGAAAAGGGTTATCATGCATCAGAAATAAAAAATCTTGTTGTAAGATCAACAAAGGACGGGACTATAATTAGACTGAAAGATGTAGCTGATGTAATTGACAGATGGTCAGAAAATCCAAACCGTGTTTATCAGAACGGAAAACCTGCAGTACTTATCACAGTACAAAATACTAACCAGGAAGACCTTTTTTACGTTGTCAGGACAGTTAAATCATTTATTGCTTCATTTAATAAAACTCATGATAATATAAAGGCTTATGTAGTCCGTGACGGAAGTGAAATAATCCAGGAACGAGTTGATCTATTGTCCCGAAATATGCTTATTGGTATTGTGCTTGTTATTTTTATCCTTTCGCTTTCTTTGAATCCGCGTTTGTCATTCTGGGTAGCACTTGGTATTCCTGTTGCTTTTGCAGGTATGCTTATGATAGGCCCTTTTTATGGATTAACTATAAATGTAATGTCTCTAATGGCAATGATTCTGGTTCTTGGTATACTTGTTGATGATGGTATTGTAATAGCAGAAAATATCTACCAGCATCATGAGAGGGGAGAAAAGCCGGTAAATGCAGCATTTAAAGGTACTGTGGAAGTTTTACCCTCTGTTGTAGCTTCTGTTTTAACTACTATTGTAATCTTTACTACGTTCTTTTTTCTTAAAGGCGGTTTGGGAGATAGAGCAAAAGACTTAGCATTCGTTGTTGTTGCAGCCCTTCTCGTATCTCTGGTTGAAGCTGCATTTGTCCTGCCTGCTCATATTGCACATTCCAGAGCATTGTCGGAACGAGATAAAACAACTATTGAGAAATGGGTGGAATCGTGGATGCATTTTGCAAGAGATAAAATATATTCCCCTGCTTTAAAATACACGCTTAAACATCCATACATAACTTTAGCTGTCCCAATAGCGGCATTGCTGATTACTATGGGTGCTTTAAAGGGAGGTATTTTAAAAACTACATTCTTCCCCTATATTGAAAGCAGAAATGTTAATGTAACACTTGAATTACCTGCCGGAACACCTGTTTCAGTTACTGATAGCCTTCTTGCACAAATGGAACCAAAAATCTGGACATTAAATAATATTTACAGGAAAGAAACAGGTGATAATGTAGATGTTATTCTTTCCCAGTCAAGAAGAATCGGTCCGGAAACCCATCAAGGCCACTTATCTGTCACTCTTGCTGCAAGTGGGAAACGGAAGTGGTCAGCAATGGAAACAGGTAACCGCATCAGAAAGGTTGTCGGCAGAATCGATAGAGCGGAAAAACTGGAATTTGGCGGAAGGGGACACTGGGGCAAACCTGTATCAATCGCAATTGCTTCAAATGATTTAGAACAGTTAAGAAAAGCAACAGAAGAACTGAAAGTTGAATTAAACGATCTCGAAGTGCTGAAAGATGTTGTAGATAACGATCCTCCCGGATTAAGAGAAGTAACAATATCTCTCAAACAAAAGGCATTTGCACTTGGGCTTACAACCTCTCAGGTGATAGATCAGGTTAGGTCAGGATTTTTTGGTGGAGAGGCCCAGCGAATTTTAAGGGGTATTGATGAAGTAAAAATTTGGGTAAGATACAGAGAAGACAACAGAACTACGCTTGAGGATTTAGATCAGATGCATATTCGTTTACCTGGAGGCAAAGAATATCCATTGGGAGAAATAGCAAATTTTACTATAAAACATGGTATAATGGCTGTTAATCATATTAATGCTCAAAGAGTAGTTAAAGTTGAAGCTGATATCAGCAATCCAAAAGAATCCGTACCTGCAATTCTTGGTCAAATCAAAAAAGAAATCCTGCCTGAAATTCAGCATCATTATCCCGATATACAGTTTTTGTTTGAAGGCCAAAGCAGGGAAAATGCCAAAACCATGAAATCAATAGGAGATATAGTACCTGTAATGCTGCTTTTAATGTTTCTGATAATTGTTATTACATTCAGATCGTTTCTTCAGGCAATCTTAGTATTTATATTAATCCCTTTTAGTTTTATTGGTGTGCTGTGGGGACATTTTATTCAGGGATA
>QNDG01000516.1 GCA_003645915.1 Candidatus Zhuqueibacterota bacterium
CTATTTTTAAAAATACCAGATCAGCATCAGGAGCCATACCTTTAAATGCGCCTCCTCCGTTGCCTGTATTACTGGAAGAGTAAATTCCTCTTCCGAGAACTGTTCCTGTAACATGTGTTCCGTGGCCTGTTACATGATTTTCAACGTCACTGTCGAGAGTGGGGTACTGGGAATAGTCCATTTTTTCAAAAGATGATGGCAGATCCGGGTTAGAGGGATCAGTATCAAGGCCGGAATCAAGAATTGCCAGTTTTATTCCGGAGCCTGTCAAGCCTTCTGACCATAGATCAGAAGCATTAACTGCTGATGCTGCTGTATTATTCAAAGGAGCGGACATCCGTTTTGCAGTATCCACGCGCCTGATAAATGCTTGATCAAGAACATTCTGAAATGAACTTACAGGAACCCGCGCAAGCATAAATCCAAGAGGATGGTTGGGGAAAATTGGCGGTGTCCATGATTCAGTAAAACATTCAACGCCAAGAATCTGGAGTTTGTGTATCTGACTATTGTCAGGCTCAGAATCAAAGTAGATAAAAACGTCAATCATATCCGGGCCTTTAAGAAGGTTATTCTTTTTGGCAATATTGTGTTTGTGAAAAATTTCCTGTAAAGTTCCGCTGCCGATTTTGGAAGAGTATTTTCCCAAAAACCTGATATCATCCGGATATGTTCTCTTATATTGTGAATACAAAGACGACGATACAATAAATATTAAAACAAAAACAGGTAATTTGATTTTTTTTATTATGCCCATTTAACGTTACACCTTTTTATTTTACTTGTGAAGATTTGCCAGAGTTCTTTTTTAAAATTCTGTTTTTATCGTGGGCATTAATGTATGTATCCATGTTCATGTCGGAATTTTTATATCCGTATGTTCCGTTATTGGGGCGCCACTGGTTATTTAAGTCATCTGCAGTAATAAACCCGTTCCCGTCAGCATCTCCTGCGTACATTGCCCATTTGTTGTCGGAAAGATTTATTGCAGCATCAGAAGGCACTGTACCGTCTGAAAGATAGTAGCGTGTTCCGTCTGTTGTAAAATTAAACAAGGTTGAAGAAGATGCGGAAAGGCTCTGTGCGGTATTGCTCATAACATCAAGATGGTTCCTGTGTTTAATGACAACATAATATGTTCCTTCAGCAGCATTTAAAGTAATGTATTCGGTCGTGCCGTCATCAGCAACTATGCAGCCGTCATTGCGGAGAAATGCACTTTTATATGCAACAGGCGCACCGTCAGCAGTGACTCTTAAAGAAACAAGAACCCAGTCAACAATGTCAGCAGGAATTGAACCCACTGTTCGCGGATCTTCGGAATAGGGAGAAGTTAACGGAATAATACCTGCAGAATAGAGCGATGTTTTCATTTGTCCGGAGACTGTGTCATAGGGCCCTTCAAGAAACACTTTTACCTGTACTCTTACTGAAAATGATTCTGCATTCCATTTGGCAATATTGGAGCTTGGTTTTGAGCCTGCTGTTGCAAATCCTCCGCCTACAAGCAGGCTGCCGAGGCAGAGTGAATTAACAACTCCGTTAGTACCGTCGCCAAGCGCTTCCCATGAAGATCCGTTCGATTTGGCAATATTGTCAGTTGTAACAGAGCCGATAGAGCTGAATGTTCCTCCTGCATAGCAGGTATTTCCACTGGCTGCCAGAGATTTAATTTCTCCTGACGTTCCTGTTCCCATTGCAGACCAGGACTGGCCGTTCCATAACGCCACATGAGGGGCAGAGACACCTCCTGCATTGGAAAATGCTCCTGCAACGTAAAGGTATGATCCTGTAGCTGAAAGAGCAGACACAGGTGCGTCAACACCTCCGCCCACTTTAAACCAGGCGGATCCCGAATATTTTGCAATGAACCGGATATCTGGATGTCCGCCTGCTGAAGTGAATTCGCCGCCTACAAACAGAGTATCTTCTTTAACCTGCATGCTGTAAATTATATTGTCTACACCCTGATCAGGACTGGACCAATTTGATCCGTCCCATTTTGCAAGCAATAAAATTGATTCTCCTGCACCAACCTGGTCAAAATAGCCTGCAACATAAAGATCATCATTAAAAAATATAAGATTTGTAACTGTGTTGTTTACACCGCCCCCAACTGATGACCACGAAGATCCGTCCCACTTGGCGAGAAATTGTATTGATCCGTTTCCTCCTGCTTCTGTAAAACTTCCGCCAACATAGAGATTACCGCTGTCGTCGGTTATCATTGTATTTACACTGCCGTTTGTAAGACCGCTGCCCAGAGTTGTCCATTCTGAGCCGTCCCACCTTGCAATGTTGTTTGCAACAACACTTCCTGCAGTTGAAAACGCACCACCCGCATATGTATACGAGCCGTATTTGGCAATTGCAGTAACAGTTCCGTTAATGCCAAAGTCGTCAGTACTTGTAATACCCGACCATGAAGATCCGCTCCATTGAGCTATTCTTGATGCACCTGCAGAACCTGCAATTGTAAAAGTCCCTCCTGCATAGATTGTA
>QNDG01000028.1 GCA_003645915.1 Candidatus Zhuqueibacterota bacterium
ATAGGAACAGTTGCTGATAAAGTTCTTAAAAAAGAACAGAAACCTGCAGAGGGAGATAGATTTTTAGTTGAACAATCAAAAAGACAAACAGAACAGCTTGCAGAGATATCAAAGATAAAGGCATTTTTACACGGCTCTTTATCCTGGGAGAATAAGAAAACCGATAACAGTAATGTCGAAAATTTAATAAAAAAGATAGAAGAGCTTGATAATCTGGAAAAGGTTGCAAGAGACAGACAAGACGGGAAGCTTTTATCAGAAGTCAGAAGCTTAAGAAGCGAACTAATTAAATCGGTTCAGGATCAGACCGAGAGGTTTGCAGAGAGAGATATTACAGGAAATTCAATTATTACACGTCTTGGTATGAATGAGTATTTGCGATATACCTTTCAGTCAATTTTAACTGAAATTATACGTGAAAAAAAGAAGGCTTTAAGAGATATCCACAAAGCAGAAAAACTTGTAGAGGCAGCAAAAGAAAATGACAACTTTTCGATTCTTATCAGAACAGAAATCAGAAAAGAAGAGCTTGAGGATTATTACAGGCATCTTAACCAGTACGAAGTCTGGCTGAGGGAAAATTTCCCAAAAGAATCAAATATAGAAATAGATAAATGGGCAAGCTTCAGCGGATACGGAATCAGCAATATCAATTTTATGAGAATTAAAGAGTATGACAAACGGATTTCAGACGTGGCAAGGGTTATTGATACAATAGATAATATTTTTAATGCAAAGCGCAAAGATCTGGACAACAGAATACAAGGGCTTTTAAGTGATGTTGAGAAAATTGAAGAACAGATGCAGATAGAGGCTTTAAAAAGGCAGAAAGCACAAAAAGATAAATTCTTTAAAAACGAATATTTTATTAAGCAGAAGAGAGAATCCGCAGCCGGGGAATTAAAGGAAAAACCGGGTACTGTAATCAAGGAAAAGAAATGATTTTTCCATTTATAAAAAAATATTTGATCTTTTCTATAGTTTTTGTTTTTCCGGTCACACTATCCGGACAGACAAAAACTGCAAAAACAGACTCTTCTTTTTGGTATCTTTCATTACCAGAGCTGCAGAGTTATAAAGCATATTATACGCAGGAAATTTTACAGCTGCAGCAGGAAAAGATGAATCTTATTAACCGGGGAATTGAAGACGGAGAAAAATTACTGGCTTCAAGACCGGATAAAAAGGTTTTAGACGGGATTCTTGCGAGACTTGCCAATTTATATTATTATAAAGAAAAAAATGAGTACCTTCAGAAAATGGAGGATTATGATAAGGCTCTTATATTGTATGAAAAAGGTAAGTTGAGTACACCGCCTGAAGAGCCTAAACTAACTTTTGATAAATCCCTTAATATTTATCAGAGAATAATAGATGAATTTTCAGGAAGTAAATTAATAGACGATGCAATTTACAATAAAGCTTTTCTTTATGAAGAGATGAACCGGCATAAAGAAGCAAATCAGATCTATCTCCATCTGATTGAAGCATACCCTAACAGTCCTTATGTACCCGAGTCTTACATGAGGCTTGGCGAATACTATTTTAATCCTCCTGTAAATGATTTGGAAAAAGCTGTTAAGTATTACAAAAACGTACTCAAATATAAGAACAGTCCCAGGTATGATGAGGCTGTATATAAGATCGGGTGGTCTTATTACAGATTAAGCAGATATCCTGAAGCTATCAGTTATTTTACTACGCTTGTGGAAGATATGATTTCCATAAAAAAACATGATCCAGGCCAGTTTAAACAGAGAATAGATCTTACGGAAGAATCACTGGAATATATAGCAATCAGTTTTATTGATTACGGAGGTTCTGAAAAAGCAGTACAATATCTCAAAGGAATCGGCAGTCCTGACTGGGGAGCTGATGTTCTGGAAAAACTGGGAGATGTGTATCTCAATGATAAGGAAGAATATCTTGAGGCTGTGAGTGCATATAATAAATTTCTTGAATATGCCCCGTTTTCAGAACATTCCCCGTCTGTTCAGCAGAAAATTGTGACATGTTATCAGATTCTTGAAAGAGAAGAGGATGTGTTTTTTGCAAGACAGAAGTTATTTTTAAATTATAAGCCCAGTTCCAACTGGTGGCAGAAAGTGGAATCTGCCAGAGCACGACAAACAGCATTAAATCTGTCCGAAAAAGCTGTGAGGGCTAATTTTAACAGTTTAATACGTAAGGCTGAAAAGGAATCTGATCAGGATATTTTTAGAGAAGCTGTTAATCTGGGGAGAACTTATCTTAATGAATTCCCGGAAAATATTAATGCATATTATGTAAGGTGGAATGTTGCACTTATTCTTGATACAAGACTTCATCAGTATAAAGATGCGCTGCAGGAATATCTGACAATCAGTCTTGTTTATAACTCTACAAAGTATGATGATTATGCCAGGGAAAAGGGTCTTTCAACTTTTAAAGATGCTGCTGAGAATGCAATTGTTGTGGCGGATTCTCTTGTCCAGCAGGAGAGAAGGACAAGAAAAATATCTGTCAAAACCAATGGCGATGAGAAGGCTGCCGAACCTTTGACTCCGGCTGAGAGCTGGCTTGCAATGGCTTATGATAATTATCTTAAACTTTTCCCGTTTGATCCCAATACGCCCAAGGTCCTTGCCAGTGCTGGAGCTCTTTATTATACCCACAATCAATTCTCAGAAGCTTTAAAATATTTTAAAACACTTGTAAAATACTTCCCACAAAGTAATGAACTGCACAATGTACAGTATTCAATAATGGAAAGCTATTTCGGGAAAAAGGATTTTACAAGTGCAGAGGTACTTGCCAAACGAATGCTGGAGCAGGATATCCCGGATTCAATGAAGGTTAAAGTCCGGAAGAGGCTTGGCGAAGCAATCTTTTTTAAGGCTCAGGCTCTTGCCGAAGAAGGACAAAAAAAACAGGCTGCTGATGAATTTTACAGAATGGCAGTGGAAACCCCGAAAATTGAGTTTGCTGACAGGGCTTTGTTTAATGCAGGTAAAGAGTTTGATAATATAGGAAATTTTGATTCAGCAGTAAGAGCATATGAGCTTTTACGAATTTCCTATGGGGATTCTCCTTTTTTAAAACCTGCTTTAAACAACCTTGCAATTGATTACGGACAGTTAAAGGAGTATGCCAAGGGTGCAAAAATATATGATGAACTGTACAAGTTATTAACCAAAGGTGATGAAGCAAGGGATGCTTTATATAATACAATAATATATCTTGAAAAGTGTTCGGACTGGGTAGGAGCCCTGGAAAAAAGCAGCTTGTATGCATCAGAATATAAAGAATCCCCTGATGCGCCTGAAATCTTTTTTAAAAGAGGAAACTATCTTCTTGCGTTGCAGGATACTGCAGGTGCGGTTAATTTCTATCACAATTTTTCAGATACTTTCCCCCAATCACCACTTAATATTCTTGCTGCTTACAAAGAGGGAATATTTAGTTTAAAGCTGGGATGGGAAAACAGAGGAGAGAATGCATTTGTCAGGTCCTATGTATTATGGCAGGCTTTTAAGGGGAACGGTTCGGAAAAGTATAATTTTTATGTCAGTAAGGGATTATTTCTTGCTGCCCAAATTGCAGAAAAGAGATTTGACAGTATAGAATTTTTGCTTCCTATGGAAAGATTAAAAAATCTGGTTATGCAAAAAAAAGCGCTTATGGATACGGTTATCAGCAGATATACCAATGTAATAACTTTTTCAGATAGCAGGCTTCCGGAAGCAATTTTTAAGATTGGTTTAGTAAAAGAACACTTTACCGAGACCTGGGCATCTCAGGAAATGCCTGAGATGGATCCCACACAGTATGCGGTTCGTAAAAAAGAGATAAATCAGGAAACAACTCAACTATACAAAAAAGCCCTGAGTGCATATCAGAAAAGTGCTAAAGTTCTGGATAAGTTATACAGCACAATGAATAACAAGACTGTTTCGGAAAAACCGTCTGGAAGCACGTCTGAAGATTCGGTTTCTCAGGACAGTATTAAAATATTAACAGGTAAGTGGCTTTCCAGGTCAAAAATTAAAGTGACGGAAGTTCTCTTTGATCTTGCTGAAGTTAACAGGGAATCAATACAACAACTATTAAATGCTCCTTTTCCGGAGGGTCTTTCCGCGCTTGAAAAGACCGAGTACAGAAGCCAGTTGTTAATCAAAGCAATAAAGCCGCTGGTTGATCTGGTAGTTTCCGCACATTACAAAAATATTCAGGTTTCTGACAGCCTGAACGTTGAGACAAAATGGACTCGTGCATCAAGAAATATGGTAATAGACGGATTAACCTTTCTGCCTGGAGAGTTTGAAGATTTGACTTTTGATGCATTACGATATTTTAATTTTATGAGAAACAGATATACTGATAAAGTGTTAAATAAAAAACAGGAAGTATCTCTTGACAGTATAAATGCTGCAGTCAACATGCTGGAGGTTTCGTCAAATTATGCAAAGGCTGTGTTGGTCTTGTTAAAAAACAGCATAGAAAAAGCTCAAAAAACAGGTGTTGCAGATTCTTTAGTAATGGAATTACAGAAATCATTTGTTGATTTTTCTCTCTCTTTGTCCGACACTGTAGATATTCTGGTTAAAGCCTGCTTGTCTGACCACGAGAAAGCGGATTCTCTTTTTAACAGCACAGGGGAGACAATTTATGAAGATGCACTTGCTGTTTACGAGGATGACGTATATTTCCTTCAGAACCATTTAAAAGATGTGCTGGAGAAAAGTATTGCAATTGAAGATAAATTTAATTTTAAAACACCAAGAGCACGGTGGCTTGAAATAAAACTGGTTCTGCTTGATCCGGATAATTACAGTAAAAAGTTTAATGTAACAGTTGAGACAGTCAGTATAAAACCGGATTCCTCCTGGAAATATAAGTTAGTTGTCAGAAAAGTAAGAAACAGGAATGATCAAAAGTGGAAAACTTATGCAGATTGCATGTCAGACTCGACTTTCTGGTTAAATGATACTCTTACAATTAGTTACGGAGATACAGTTGTTTCTGTTCAGGATGTTGATACTTTGCTGGTTATGAAAATGCTTCAGATTAACGGGATACCAATTAACGGTAAAATAATGGTTCCGAGCGGGGAAGGTATTGCAGCAGTTTTTAACAAAAAGACATTAAAAAAAGAATCATATGAAACTGAATACCCGATAGATTCGTTAATTAAAAAAGGAGAGAATCAGGTACTTGTTGGTCTTTTAAAGCGTAGATTTTTATGGGATGCGCCTGTTGTATATTTTAGGTATATTCCAGACTGGGCTCTTCCTATAGAGGAGGAATAAACATGAGGAAGCAGTATTTAATTTGTATTCTTGTAGTTGGTTTATCACTGCCGGTTATCGCAGAAATAAATACAAAAAGTGATAGTGTTAAACAGAAAAAACAAAAGATATTAAAGAAAAAAAGCAGTAAAGAAAATAGTGAGGAAATGGTTCTTGAAGAGATCCAGATTAAAGGCAGGGTTGATAAACCTGGAGTTATAATTGTTCCGAAACGGGTTGAACCGGAAATGAGTAAAATTGAACTTGATAGAAATTTTAATAAAGAAATTAAAGAAGGTGTTGGTGAGATTCCGAAACCGGACAAAGAGTTGAGAAGCTTAGACAGGGTAAAAAGTATAAAAAAGACATTAAACAGAAAAAGAAAGTAATTTTTGCGATAAGTTAGGAGGTTATTTATGGCTGAATTTTGGCATAGTTTTACACCCGGATGGAGCGGATGGGTTTTTATGTGGGCATTGTTGATAATAGCCGGATTTATGATTGCAATTGCAATAGAAAGATTTCACTATATTTATGTTCGTTCAAACATAGATTCCAGAAGATTTATGGGGCAGATAAGAAAACTTGTTGCAGCAAAGGAATACAAACGCGCTATTTCTCTTTGCAGCAGCGTGAAAGACAAAGCTCTTCCGAGAATAGTGTTAATAGGGCTTTTAAGGGCGAGTAAATCAAGTTCGCCTGATTTTAAAACACTTCAGAATGCCATTGATGAAGGAACTCTGGAGATTATACCAAAACTTCAGGCCAGAACAAGTTATCTTGCAATGATCGGTAATATCTCAACATTAGTAGGACTTATGGGGACAATTTACGGTCTTATTCTGGCATTTAAATCTGTTTCTCTTCCGGGTATTGATGTTGCAGAAAAGTCAACTCTTCTTGCACAGGGAATTTCCGTTGCAATGAATACAACCTTAACAGGTCTTGCAATAGCAATTCCTGCAATAATTTTTTATACAATAATTCACAATAAAACCAATCAGATTATTGATGAAATTGATGAACACACTGTTAAACTTATAAACCTGATCACAGAAAAGGAGTAGGGAATGGCATTAAGACCCTCCCGGAAGTTAAAGCACATGCATGAGGTGGTGCATACTGATATTACACCTATGATGAATCTTATGGTTGTGCTTATACCGCTTCTTTTAACATCAGCAGAGTTTGTTAAGCTTGGAGTAATAGAACTTAATCTGCCGGCTGCAGCAAGCGGTGAGAATACAGACAATGTCACTCCGAGAGAATTTCAGAAGAACCTGGATCTTGCAGTGACAATTACAGATAAGGGATTCTATATTTCCAGTTCAATGGCAGTATTAAGCGGCAAAAGCAGCGGAGAGCCTTCTATTGGTCTTAAAAACGGCGAGTATGATTTTGAGAGTTTAACGAAAAAACTATATGAAATAAAACAGAAGGCAGGCAGCAGATTCCCTGATATTGATAAAATTATCATAATGGCAGAGCCTGATATTGATTATCAGACTCTTGTAAGCACAATGGATGCTTCGCGAGCAATAAAAATAAACGGTGAATACAAAGATCTTTTTCCTGATGTAGCGCTTAGCGCGGGAATTTTTTAATTATGAATAACAGATATTTTAGCAAGAAAAAAAATAAAAGAGATTCGGGAGAGGTGAAACTTCAGCTTACCTCCATGATGGATATGTTTACAATTATTCTTGTTTTTCTGTTAAAAACATATTCAACACAAGGGCAGTTAATTAATCCGTCAAGGGATTTAACTCTCCCCAACTCTGTTGTACAACATGCACCGGAAACAGGATTGGATGTAACTGTTTCCAAAGACTGGATTCTGGTTAACAGTAAACCTGTTGTAAGAACAGAAGAAGTTATGAAATTGGATGGTTTTATTGTGCCTGCATTAAGATCCGCTTTAGCAGCCTATGCAAGGGAAGCACGAAAAATGGAAAAACTATACGGAGTGGAATTTTCCGGTAAGGCGACTATTCAGGCAGATAAGGAGCTTCCGTACAGGCTTTTGATTAAGGTTATGGCTACGTGCGGGCAGTCCGAGTATCCGAACATGAGACTTGTTGTTTATAAAAAAGAGGGGTAAAGGGTTTACCCCACTATAGAGAGGTATAATACCAATTTTATGAATACAAGAGATTTTGCAAAAGAATTCCAGAGGCCGTTTTTAAGTAATTGGGATAAAAATTTCTTTTCGATTTTTGTCCTGACACTGATTTTTGAAACAGTTGTTGTATATTTTCTGGCAAAACAGCCAATCCAGCAGTATTCACAAAAGGATATAAAGAGGATTCAGGAAAGATTTGCCAGGTTTGTGCTTCAGCCGGAATCAGATAAAAAAGAGAACGTTGTTGCATCTTCTGTGCCGGGAAGTGCTGAGAATGTTGCAAAAACAGAACCCGGTAAATCGGAAAAATCCGGAACAGGAGAAGGAGAGCAAGGGGGTGAAGGTAAAAATACCGAAACAGGTTCTCAGCCCGGCAGCCCCGGAAGGGCATCTTCTAAAACTGCAATTGAAGCAAGGAGGAAGACCAGAGAAGCAGTATCAAGAAGCGTCAGCGATAAAGGTGTTTTGGGACTTCTGACAGCCTCAACGAGCAGCTCTGACGGTGTGTCGAGCATTTTAGATAATGAAGGCGGTAGTAGTGCGGAGTCTGAAAACTTAGATGATGTTCTTTCTTCTGTAACAGGGCTTAAAAGCAGTGGCCAGCCTGGTGGCGTTGGAACAGGCAGCGGTTCAGGCTCCGGTTCAGGGATCAGAGGCGGCAGAAAGGGGAAATCAGCGACAATTGATGATCTTGTATCTGATCTTGAGACTACGGGGTCCAGCTCAATGCAGAGAAAAGGAGATCTTGTTGTAGAAGCTCCTGACCAGGTAAAAGGAAGAGGCAGGAAATCTATTTACAGAAGTCCGGCTGCGATACAGGAAGTTTTGCTTGCACACAGCAGTGCGATCAGATTCTGTTATGAAAGAGAATTGAAAAGATATCCTACTTTAAAAGGAAAAATATCAATACGAATAACAGTGGCGCCAAACGGAAGCGTAAAAAAAGCTGAAATAGTATCATCCACATTGAACAACAGGCGGGTGGAACGATGTATCCTGTCAAGAATACGGTTATGGAAAGATTTTAAACCAATTAAGGAAGAAGAGGGAGATGTAACGTTCCGGCAGATATGGTCTTTTGGCTATTAACATGTTATGAATATCTGAGGTAAAAAATATCAGGAAAGCAATCGGATTGTTTTTGTATTTATATAAGAATATTATAAAAATGGCTCCCTGTAAAAAGGAGCCATTTTTGTTTTTGAAAGTGTTTTAATTTTTTCTTCCGTGATAGATTAAAGAAAAAGATATTTTTTTTATGTCAATATTTTCTTTTTCAATAACAC
>QNDG01000029.1 GCA_003645915.1 Candidatus Zhuqueibacterota bacterium
ATCAATTTCCGTAAAAGACACTTCCGTACAGTTGATAATGTGGGCTTTTGAGATAATTACAAATACTGGTGATGTGCGCAAGACATACTATGATTATAGTTTTATAAAGTATGGAGATGCTGTATTGTGTGACAATACAGGAAAACCGGTACGAAATGCATTCATGAAAAGAGCACTTTCATTTACCGGTTCAGAAGGAGAAGGAGAAGAGAATATTAACAAAGCGATTTTAAATATTAAAAAAGAGATCAGTCTTTATCCTGATAATACGGAAGCAAGAATTTTGTATTATGCTCTTTTGTTGAAAACCGGAAAAACTAAGGAGCAGGTTGCAGAAATTATAAACAGAGATGTTGACAGGTTAAGAGAAGTTTTAACTAACAGGCGGTTTTTGAAATTTTCTTTAAAAGCATACAGAATGGCAGGATTAAATAAAAAGATTGAAAGTATTGAAAAAGAACTTATCAAATCTGAACCGAAAGGTGAGATAGCAGCTGAAAAAGCATTTAAAGAGATAATGAGATTGAGAGATTCGGTAAAGAGAATGTCTGAGCTGGAAAGTTTTATTGTGGATTTCCCTGATTCTCCGATACGTACTACAGCTCTGACAGCAATTGCTTCAGCAGCAATTGAAAATGATGATACTGTTAAAATGACAGAGGCAGGTGATAAACTGCTTAAGGAAAAACCGAATTATCTTGTAGCACGAAGTCTCGCAGGGCTTGCCGGATCACTTGCAGAAAAAAGAGTAAATTTTTCAAAGGCATTAACATACATTAATAAAGCTGTTGAAATTTTAAATAAGGCAAAAAAAGAGATGCCGCCGGGGATTGACAAAGAAGAGTGGCAGGAGAGAATTAATGTTACTGAAGGGAGATACAAAGACATTTTAGGATGGATATTTTATCTTAAAGGTGACAATGACAGCGCTTTGAATAATCTGTCAGAAGCAGTAAAATTAACAAGACAGCCAGGGGTCTATTTTCACTACGGAGAAGTGTTGTTAAACACAGGTAAAAAAGAAGATGCAGTTAAGTGGTTAGCAAGAGCTTCTGTATTCGGAGGTGAGGTGTCGGACAGTGCATATACTGAGCTGGTTAGACTCTGGACTTTTCTTGGCAGATCCGCAGAAGATCTTAAGCTTTATGTAAGAAAGGAAGCTGACAATTTAAAAACATCATATACAAAAAAAGTGCTCTCAAGAAGAAAAAATATAACTGCACCTGATTTCAAACTGATTACAGTTGACGGTGAATGGGAGATTGCTCTGTCTGATCAGAAAGGCTCTGTTGTGTTTTTATGCTTCTGGGCAGCGTGGAGCAGATCGTCGGCAATTATGCTGGATGAGTTGGACAAACTTTCAAAAAAGTGGGGAGATTCAGTCCTGTTTTTAACAATTACAACAGATAAAGACATTGAAAAAGCAATAAGTTTTATCCAGCGGAAAAAGATGTCTCTGCCGGTTCTTATCAATAATGAAACAGACAAAGCTTACAACGTTAAAGGTGTTCCTACTCTTTTTGTAATAGATAAAAAGGGGGTTATACGGTTTGTACACAGAGGTTTCAGACCGGATCTGAAAGATGTGCTTGCAATAGAAGTTAATGATCTTATTAAACATAAACAGTAAAAGCTTGAAAATATTTAATGATAAGAACAATTAAAAAGACACTTGTAGTTGTATTTTTCAGCCTTATATTTTTCTCTGAAAAGGGTATTTATGCTGAATTGAGAAACGTAAGATCTTTCAGAATAAAAGGCAGAGTGTTAAAAGTTGTTTCCATAGATATTAACGGGGATAAACTTCCGGATTTAATTTGTATGAGTTCTGTGCAGGATCATTCCGATTTAAAATATTTTAGTCTGTTTTATAATTCTGCACAGGCCGGACTGCCGTACAAGCCGGACAAAGAACTTAAAATTCAGGGCGTGTCAGATACTTTTACAGTTACAGATGTTACAGGGGATGAGGGAAAAGAAATTATCTTTCAGAAAGATAAAAGACTTAAAGTCTTGTCCTTTGGTAACGATACCTTATTTAATTTAATTGACTGTCTGGAAAATAAAGACGCTTTGTATTTGCGGGAAAATCAAATAATTAAAGTTAAAGGCAGTAAAAAAGAGTTACATGTTTATACTCCTTCAACAATCATTATTTTTCATAAAAGAAGCGGTGTTTTGACCTTTGAAGAAATTCCATATTTGTGGGGACGACCTCTTACTCCGATATTACTTTTATCAAGACTGCCGGTTGTATTCAGAGGAAGGATTAAAGGGAAAAACAGAATCGAATTAATGACTGTGAAACATGATAAAATTCAGATATTTGACACTGTTCAGAATACACGTACCTGGTCTTTAGTAAAAAACGAGCCTGATACTACTCTCTTTTTTGGTGTAGATCAGGTCAGCGAGGAAGAAGTTTTATCTGAAAAAAAGAATCTGCTGTTAGAGGATATTAATTCCGACGGTTTTACGGATGTTATTCTCGTCAGAGTTGTTAAGACAGTTTCTTTTAAAGAGCGCCGGGAACTTTATGTGTATCTGAATAAATCAGGTGTTTTCAGCATAAATCCGGATAATATTTTTATTTCCGAAGGATTATACACAGGATTTGTAACAGGAGACATAAATAATGACGGGACAAAAGATATTGTAACTTATTCAATACCTTTGGATTATATGCAGATTCCTGCATATGTAACGGGAAACAAACTGTTAGTTCGGTTTAAAATTTATCCTTGCAAAAAGAAATCTGGATTTTCCAAAAGAGCGTTGGAAAAAGTTTCGTTTAAAATAAGTACGAATATTCTGAAAAATAAGGAGATAAAAGTTTCTATATCCGGGGATTTTAATAGAGACGGATTCAGGGATCTTATGCTTCTGCTCCCATGGGGAAAAATGAAAATATTTCTCAATAATCAGCAAGGCGGCTTTAATGAAAAAGAGTTTATAGTTGCAGCAGTACCTGCAAATTCCCGATTTATTATCAATGATTTTAATAATGACAGAGCAGAAGATATTATGTTGTGGAATAGCAAACAAATAATTTTAATGCTGCTGAACAGGCGGTAAATATGAAAAAAATTATTGCAATAGCATCTGTTTTTATATTTTTATCAACGGCCAGTTCATTTCCGGAAGATTTGTACCTAAATACTGTTTATTTTTATGGAAATAACCGTACAAAAAGAACCCGGCTTTTAAAACTGCTTAATCTTAAGAGCGGGCAAAAGGTTAATCGGGAAGACATTCTCAATTTGAAAAGATTTTTAATAAGGGAACGATTGTTAAACAGAGCGGAAATTATTCTTAAAAGGAATTCTGGCTCTGCAGGATTCTCTATGTTTTTGATAGTAAAAGAGAGAGGTTTACTTTCTGTTGATCCTGTAATTGGCGATAATGATGTTTTTGGAATTTATCTGGGATCAGGCATATCTTTTTACAATTTTGCAGGTTACGGAAATACTGTAAAATTTGTTTTTCAAAGAGGGGGTATTTCAAAGCAGTCAGTTGATTTTTATAATAAATGGTTTGGCCCGGGTCTGCTTTTTTCATACATGACAGGATATTCGGAAGTCTGGAATTTATATAGGTTCAATGATATAGAATCACAAGGACTTATCAAACTGAGCTTATTGTCTGCATCGTCAGGGATTAACATATCGCGTAGTTTTAATGTTGCTGTTGAAGCAGGAATAAATACAATATCGTTTGAAGATAATAACTTTATGGTTTCAGGCTCTGGTACGGATAATTTAACCTATTGGGGAATAACAGGCAGAATTGATACGCGGGATCTGCCCTGGTATCCGTGTGAAGGAATCTTTACTAAGTTAGGATTTAAGAACTGGCTTTTTTCAGGCTCATCGTTATTCAGACAGTTGGATTTTGAGTCAAGGTTTTATTTTAGCGTTAAAAGGGATATTGTAGCTCTCAGGGTTAAGGCTTCCGCTTATTACGGAAGCGTACCTTTTTATAAACGTATTCATATGGGAGGAGGGAGAACATTAAGGGGATACAGAACAGGTTCTGTTTATGGTGACAGATCAGTGTTGTTTAATGCAGAATACAGGCACAGCATTTTTCATATGGATAAACCGATGTCCGGAACATATACAGGATTGTTTGCCGTATTTTTTATTGATACAGGCTCTGCATGGTTTAATAAAACGGATTTATCAAAAACAGTATTCCATTCATCGGTCGGCGCAGGGGTTCATGTAATTATAGATAAACTGGTTTTAAGAGCAGAATACGGTTACAGAGGAAAGGGAATAGGGTTTTTCGGGTTAGGTACGGGGGTAATGTTTTGATTAAGAAAACAAGGGCAGGGTATTTTCTTACATTAATAATTATTTTAACGATTAAAATTTTGTACGCACAGACTGTAGTGGATTCAACACTGGCAGGCAGGATCATATCAAAAATAAAGATTACAGGCAACAACAGGACAAAAAAGTCTGTTATATTGAGAGAGATGAAGTTAAAAGAGGGTAGTTTGCTTGATCCGGAGCAGCTTGAAAAGGACAGAAAAAGAATTGAAAGTCTGATGGTTTTTAACAGGGTCTTAATTAAAGGTGAGCCTGACAGCAGTTCGGTTCTTTTGGAAATAAATGTTACGGAACAGCTTTACTTTATTCCGTTTCCTGTGTTGTTTATTAATGACAGGGACTGGTCAAAGGTCTCGTACGGTGCAGGATTTATTCATACTAATTTTTCAGGAATGACAGATAAGCTCGGAATGATTTTCTGGCTCGGTTATGATCCATCAATACACTTTGTTTATTACAATCCGTGGATGGGCAAAAAGTACAATCTTTTAGCCGAAATAGAATTTTTTTATGCAAAGATCAGAAATAAACACTATACGGAGAACAAAGTTTACGAGTTCCAGAAGGGATTTGAATGGAGTCTTGGTAAGAGATGGGGGCATCACCTGTATGGTGAGATAAGTGTGGGGTATAAATCTCTTAAAATGGATACGCCTGACGGGAACGGGGAAAATGACAGGCTTCCGGGGCTGGGTTTTTCTGTAATGTGTGATAAGAGAGACCTTGTGGAATTCCCCTTATCCGGCTATTTGTTAAGAATGATTGTGAAAACAGCAGGTCTGCCCGGAGCAGAGACATTTTACCAGCAGGTAGGAAGTGAAGTGCGGGCATATATACCTGTTACAGAGAGAAGCTCCTTTGCTTTTCGTTTTAAAAGTGCTGCTTCTGTGAATAATCTGCCGGTTTATGACAGATATTATATTGGATATTCGGAACGAATCAGGGGGCATTACAATGAAATTTATGAAGGAGATTCATTTCTGATAGGCGGTATTGGTTTTCGTTTTCCGATTCTCGGAATCAGATATTTCAGTATTTCCAATATACCTCAGTTGAAAAATATGAAGTTCGGCTTGTACGGATCGCTATTTATTGATTCAGGAGCAGTCTGGTTTAAACGCGCAGGGTTAAAACGTAAAGATATTATTTCCGGAGCCGGTATAGGCCTGGATTTTATACTGCCGTATATTCATGTAATACGGTTGGATTTTGCTGTTGATGAAGAGGGAAAGTCTCAGTTTATTGCAGGATTTGGTGTGGATATCTGATCTTAAGAAATCGATTTAAAAATATGGAATCAAACAGAAACTGTTTTTGGAATTTCCGGAAAAATCTGATTTATTATCTCTTAGTCATGTGCAGCCATAAAAAGAGCAGGAGGATTTTTTGCACAAGAGAAGTTTTTATGTAAGTCCTGATAATACAGACGGCAAATCGGTTTTATTAAAGGGAAAAGAGGCTCATCATCTCGCATCTGTTGTAAGATCAAAACCGGGAGATGTTGTTTTTGCAGTGGACGGCTGTGGAACCTGTTATTCTGTAGAACTTACAGAGATAAATACAAAAAGTGTAAAAGGCAGAGTTTTAAAGGTTTTAAGAGGATTCGGAGAGCCTGTAACAGAAGTTACTCTTGCAGCAGGTATTGTAAAAGGCAGCAGATTTGACTGGATTGTTGAGAAAGCCACAGAACTGGGAGTTAAGAGAATTATCCCCTTTACCTCTGAAAACAGTGTGGTATCCGGCAGCAATAACAAGCTTACAAGATGGCGCAGGATTGCAATGTCTGCAATGAAGCAGAGTTTAAGATCTGCTGTACCGGAAGTTACAGAAGTTGTTCCTTTAACCAGGGTGTTAACAGGCAGGACAGGTTCTGTACGGATTATTGCGGTAAATTCCCCTGTCAGTGTTGATTTTAATCAGCTAAGAGCCAGACAGACTTCAGCAAGACAAAAAGTTATTGTTGTTGTTGGCCCGGAAGGCGGTTTTACGCAGCAGGAAGTGGATGAAGCTGTTGATCAGAGTTTTATACCTGTGACTCTTGGGCAGAGGCGTCTGAGAACAGAAACAGCAGCAGTAACTGTTCTTTCCATTATTTTTAATATGTTCGGAGAAATGAGATAAAAAAAGCTTGCTTTTACATATAAAAAAATGTTATATTCTGCTCGTTTATAATTTATGCAGATTATGAATTGATAAGTATATTTTTAGTAAGATGCAAACTGTTAAAGTTTGCATAAATTTTATCCGAAAGGATTATGGAGAGACAATATGAACAGAGAAAATTTTAAGAGTGAAATTAAACTGGCATTTTCAAGACAGGCTGTTGTTGATTACATGTTTATTGCTCTGGGCGCATTTATAATGGCCCTGGGCATAGGGGTTTTTCTTGTAGATGCAAAGGTTGTCCCAGGTGGAGTAAGCGGTCTGTCAATGGCTGTTCATTACCTGTCAGGCAATAAAATACCGGTTGGTCTTATGATGTGGGTTATGAATATCCCTCTTTACATCTGGGGAGTAAAAGAGCTTGGCAAACAGTTCGGAATAAGAACAGTTGTGGGTTTTACACTGAATTCGTTTTTTATAGATTTCTTGCGGGGAAGAGTTCCGGGGTTCCATTTTTTACAGCTGCATAATAATCCGTCAATAATTCAGCTTCGTGATAATGATTTTCTGCTTTTGATTCTTACAGGCGCAGTGTTAACCGGACTTGGTCTGGGAATAATATTTAAATTCAGGGGAACAACAGCAGGTTCTGATGTTGTTGCAGCAGTTGCAAGAAAAAGATGGGGAATCAAACCCGGGGTTACATTTATGACTGTGGATTTTGTTGTAATCTTAATTGCAGGAATTATAATACACATGAAACACTTATCAACAACCAGACCTGCTTTGACATTAACACTTTATGCGATTGTACTGCTGTTTGTATCATCAAGAATAGTGGATGTTATTATTGACGGGTTTGATTATGCAAGATCTGCATTTATTATTTCCAATAAGAATAATGAGATAGCTGAAGTAATTACAAAGGATCTCAGCAGGGGGGCAACAGCATTTGAAGCAAGAGGTCTGTACAAGAATCAGCGCAGAGAAGTGCTGTACACAGTGCTTACGAGAAAAGAAATTACAGAGCTGACAAGAATAGTAAAGGATATTGACCCCAAGGCTTTTGTTATTGTAAATAATGTTCATGAAGTTTTAGGCGAGGGCTTCAGACCCAGAATATAGTTATGCTAAATCCGGTGGTAACAGCCGGTGCTGTAAAATTTTTCGATTATTCAAAAAGGGCGCATAAATTATGTGCCCTTTTTAAATTTTCCTATGTTGTTTTGTTTCTTCATGTAAGTACATATTTACTGGGTAGAAAGTACATTTTGCTATTCTGGTAATAGTTGCTTACTGTTTGTTTTTATGGAAGTTATCATTATTTAGTTCAAACAGGGGTGAAGAGTTTTACGTTTTCATACTGTCTCATGTTACCGGAAGGTCGCGTCTGATCATAAATTTTTAAACAACGAATAAAAATCAGTATCTGAAAAATGTAAAAAAAAAGTAAAACAGAAAAAACCGCTTGACTTACGGAATAATGTATATTATATTGCTTCTGACTGACTGGTCAGTCAGAAGGCTGAGTAATAAAATAATTAACGGAGGGAAAAGTGTCGGACAATAAAGACACGGGAAAACAAGAGAGAAGAAATGAAATAGTAGATGCTGCAATGGAGCTTTTTGCAGAAAAAGGTTTTCATGAAGTAACTATGGATATGATTGCAGAACGGGTAGGTCTTTCCAAAGGAACACTGTATCTGTACTTTAAAAATAAAGAAGCTCTGTTTTTTTCCATAATCAGAGATAAAACCGATATTTTATTTAATACTCTCACACAGGCTGTTAATTCGGAACAGGAGTACAAATATAAACTGGAGAAGTTTATTACAAATTATCTTTCGTTTTTTGATGATTACAGATACTATTTTAAAATAATTCATTCGGAAAAAAGCAGGGTCGGCTGGGAAAGTAAAAATAAATTCAGGAACCATGCATTTGAATCTTACAGACGTTTTGAGAATATGATCCTGCAATTTGTAAAAGAGGGGATAGATTGCGGATATTTACGAAACATGGAACCAGAGGTCGCTATGAAAGCCCTGAGAGGTATTCTCAGCTCATTTA
>QNDG01000030.1 GCA_003645915.1 Candidatus Zhuqueibacterota bacterium
AGGTTCTTCCTTTACATGAAGTAGAAAAAGAATTCAGGAAGCGATACTTCACTTATGTAAGAAATAAAACGAGATCAGATGCTGAAGCAGCCGGAATGCTTGGATTGGCTCCACCTAATTATTATCGTATGTGTAAAGAACTGGGATTGAAATAGTTTTCTGTTATCTTGTATCCTTCTTGTACAACATAGATAGTTTTTAAATTTTTCAACTATTAGCATTGTCATTTTGATAATGATGTTATCAACTTAATAATTAACACCCAATTACTTATCCTGCTTTACATGCCTTAATATATTGTATAACAAGATGTTACAGTTTGGATGCATAATCTGGCTTGATTCTTGTTATTGATAAATTACTTAGATGAAATTTTCTATATTAAATAATGAGGTTGATTTGAAAAGAACATACGTGATAATTGTTGCGATTTTAATATTGTTTGTTGTCTCAAAGGGAATAACCCAGTACCTGCATACTGAGGGGAAAAAACTTGTAAATGGACAGGGAGAGGAGATTTTACTCAGAGGAATTGGACTGGGAGGGTGGTTGGTACCTGAAGGGTATCAGTTACATATTCCAGGATTTGGATCGCCTTCAGCAATTAGAGAAAAAATCCAAGAGCTTATTGGTGAGCAGGAAACAGGTGAATTTTACAGCCATTACAGAGAAAATTATGTAAATAAAAAAGATATTGAAAAAATAGCGTTATGGGGATTTAATTCAATACGCATTCCTTTTAATTACAGATTATTGTCACCAGAGGATCAGCCAGGAATGTATCTGGAACAGGGATTTGCAGTTATTGACAGTCTTCTAAATTGGTGTACACAGTATCAAATGTATCTTATTCTTGACATGCATTGTGCTCCAGGCGGACAGAACAAAGATAATATTAGTGATTCAGATGGAGAAGAGGCAAGGCTTTGGACAGACGAGGCAAATCAAATCCGAACTATTGAAATCTGGAAAAAGATAGCGGAAAGGTACAAGAACGAAATTTGGATTGGCGGATATGATATAATAAATGAACCTGTTTTGCCTGCCGGTGTTCCTGCAACAGATTTAAGGAAATTCTACATGTCGGTTGTTCAGGAAATTCGGAAGGTGGATGCAAATCATATTGTTTTTATTGAGGGTAATTGGTATGCCACAGATTTTACATCTTTGACCCCTCCTTTTGATGGGAACATGGTTTACAGTTTTCATAAATATTGGAATGAAAATACTACAAGTTCAATTCAATCATATTTATCGCTAAGAAATCAGTACAGCGTACCTCTCTGGCTTGGTGAGTCAGGAGAAAATTCCAATACATGGTTTCATGATTGTGTCCAGCTGATGGAAAAGAATAACATCGGCTGGTGCTGGTGGACTCATAAAAAAGTCGCAACAATTACAAGCCCTTATTCAGCTGTGATACCTTCAGAGTACCAAAGGATACTTGATTACTGGAACGGTATGTCTTCTCGTCCTTCAAAGGAAAAGGCAGTTGCAGGGTTTTCTGCGTTGGCAGAAAATCTAAAACTGGAAAATTGTGAATTTCATGCAGGTGTATTAGAGGCACTGTTCAATAATGATTTTGGCGTTTATTCTAAATCTTTTTCTTCGTTAAAGATTCCGGGTGTCATTCCGGCAGAGCAGTATGACTTTGGTTCCTTCGGAGTTTCGTACAATGATTCAGACTACCAAAATACCAATGGTCCTGGAAGCAGTAGTTGGAACAAAGGATGGACATTTCGAAACGATGGAGTTGATATTGAATTGAGCGAAGATTCTGATTCATCCATTTATTCCGTTGGATGGACAGAAAGCGGAGAGTGGATTTTGTATACAGTAGATGTTACTGTTTCTGCTGAGTATGAAATTGAAGTCAGGGCGTCTTCTCCGGGAAGTTTAGGTAAATGCAAGATATTACTGGATAATCAGGAAATAACTGATATAATTTCAATTCCTGCCACTGGAGGCTGGCATAATTGGCAGACTTTTATAGCAGATACTGTAAAAATCTCTGCAGGTTTGCATAAACTGAAATTTTTTATAGTTCACGGTGGATTTAATATAAACTTTATAAGGCTTAAAATAACAGATTCTGTTCTTAATGAATCAGATTTTAAAGCTGTTAATAGTAATGTCTATTTGGGGTTGTGTTATCCAAACCCATTCAGCACTTGTGTTAAAATTCCTGTTTTTATTACAAAACCTGAAGATTATTCTCTTAAAATATATTCTATAAACGGGGAGATAGTAAAAGAGTTTTCTGAAATTGCAACTGAGCAAACAGGTCTTAAGCTTATTCAATGGGATGGCACTGATCAAAACAGTATTGCAGTAAGTTCGGGAGTATACATTTATACGATTATTGCTTCAGGTCATAATAAATCGATGCGTATGGTACTGAAAAGGTAGGGTGATTTGAAATATGAATAAATTTATCAAACTGGCAATTATTTTACTTTTAATGCATGGAAGTTGTACAAAAATGGGAACCAGTACTCAAACACAAAATTATGATGCTGTTTATCTAAATCCTGATGCAGATATAGAGGAACGTGTGGAAGATCTTCTTTCAAGAATGAGTTTAAAAGAAAAGATTGGGCAAATGACACAGGTAGATAGAGGATTCATTCAACAACATAGTGATATTACAACTTTTTGTATTGGATCTGTGTTGAGCGGAGGAGGATCTGGTCCGCCTGAAAACAGGGCAATTTCCTGGGCAGATATGGTTGATGACTTTCAGCAAAGGGCATTAATGACACGGTTGAAAATTCCATTGATATATGGAATAGATGCGGTTCATGGGCATAATAATGTTTACGGAGCAGTAATTTTCCCCCATAATATTGGTATGGGATGTACAAGGAATCCTGATTTAGTGCGACAGGCAGCAAGAGTAACTGCTGAGGAAGTAGCAGGTACAGGTATCAACTGGACATTTGGGCCCTGTATTGCAGTTGTAAGAGATGAGCGCTGGGGGCGGACATATGAAGGATTTGGTGAGACCCCGGAATTGACAGAAAAAATGGCAGCTGCTGCAGTAGAAGGGTTTCAGGGTAGCGACTTAAAGGATCCTGTATCGATACTGGCTTGTGCAAAACATTTTTTAGGTGATGGCGGAACAACAGGCGGGCATGATCAGGGCAATACTGAACTTAGCGAGGCAGAACTGCGTGCCATACATCTTCCTGGTTATATTTCTGCAATAAATGCTGGAGTAGGCTCAATTATGGCCTCATACAGCAGTTGGAATGGAGAAAAAATTCACGGTAACCATTATTTGCTTACAAATGTTTTAAAACAGGAGCTCGGATTTGAAGGGTTTGTTGTTTCTGACTGGGGTGCAATCAATCAATTATCTGCTGATTATGAAGTTTGTGTGGAGAAAGCGATTAATGCCGGAATAGATATGGTTATGGTACCGGATGATTATAAAAGATTTATAAATGTGCTGGATACATTAGTTACTCGGGGCCGTGTTCCCATTAATAGAATTAATGATGCAGTGAAACGTATTTTGCGCATAAAATTTCGTCTTGGGTTATTTGAATCGCCTTTTACGAATCGCAGTTACACAATGCAAATCGGCTCATCAGAACACCGTGCTGTGGCAAGAGAATGTGTCAGACAGTCACTGGTGTTACTTAAAAATAATGGGAAGGTGCTTCCTTTAAGCGGCTCAGAAAGCAGGATTCATGTATCAGGCCGTAATGCTGATGATCTGGGAAGTCAGTGTGGGGGGTGGACTATAAGCTGGCAGGGAAGCCGTGGGAGTCATACCATTGGAACTACGATTTTACAAGCCATTAAACAACGAGCTCCTGCAAGCACAAAAATTACATATAGTGCTGACGGAAGTAATGCTTCAGGAAGTGATATTGGGATAGTTGTGATTGGAGAAAGTCCGTATGCTGAAGGTAAAGGTGATAGTAATGATTTATCAATTGAAGAACAGGATGTTGACACTGTTAAACGAATAAAATCTACTGGGATTCCTTTAGTTGTTATTTTGATTTCCGGTAGGCCTATGATTTTGGATTCCATTCTTGATGAATGCGATGCTTTGATTGCTGCATGGCTGCCTGGTACAGAAGGGCAGGGAGTGGCAGATGTGCTGTTTGGTGATTTTCCACCAACAGGAAGATTATCTCATTCATGGCCCCGTAGCATGAATCAGATACCGATTAATCTTGAAGACATTCCTTATGATCCGCTCTTTCCATATGGTTTTGGATTAACATATTAAACAGGCCGGAGTATTAAAAGAAGATGCAAAAACTGCATGACATTTTATACACTCTTTTTTTAATTTTTACTGTCAATAGTATTTGTACTTGTTATGGACAGAATTTCAGTAATGGCTTTAATTTTTATATGCCTCCTGATGATTCTATAAGTGTTGATTTTTTACCGGATTTTCACAGGAACCCTATTAGCATGAACGATTTTATTTCTATAAATAGTAGCGGACATTTTCAGCGCAAGGGAGAGAGAATAAGGTTTTTTGGAGCCAATTTTATTTCAGGAGCATGCTTTCCAGAAAAAACAAAAGCATCTTTTGTGGCAGCACGCCTAAGAAAAATGGGATTCAATATGGTTCGGTTCCATCACATGGATAATCCATGGGGGACCAGTATTTTTGAACATAACAGTGATACACGACACCTTGATCCCAATAATGAAGACAAATTTGAGTATTTATTGTTTCAATTGAAAAGGAATGGAGTGTATGCAGATATTAACCTGAATGTAAGCCGGACATTTCGTGAAGAAGATGGAGTGGATGGTGCAGACTCTATTCCCAATTTTGGCAAAGGAGTAACACTTTTTGATCCTCAGCTTATTGATTTGCAAAAAGAGTATGCAGCCCAATTGTTGACCGAACCATCACCCTATACAGGATTAGCCTTGGTAGATGATCCTGTTATGGCATTAGTGGAAATTGTAAATGAAAATTCTCTTTACAGAATGTGGCGTGATGACAAACTTAAGCCATTTAAAGAAGGAGGAGATCTGTTAAGAAGGCATAGCAACATGCTGGATAGTCTGTGGCAGCAATATTTATTTGATAAATACAAATCTACAGATTCTTTAAGGTCAGCCTGGGGTGAGGGAGACAGCGTTTCGAGCAGCATAAACCAGATTTATGAAGGGGATTTTGAGAACAATCCACAGTTAAATCGTTGGGTTCTTGAGAAACATGAAGGAAGTAGTGCTGTTATGGGAGTAGAAGTAACTGACCCATATGAAGGGATTGTATCAGCCAAGGTTACAGTTAAACAATCAGACGGTGTAAACTGGCATGTACAGTGGCAGCAAGCCGGACTTTCTATACAGAAGGACTCTCTTTATACAGTAAAATTTGCAGGAAAATCAACAGAAGAAAAATTTATTACAGTGAGTATAATGAAAAACAGTTCTCCCTGGACGGGTTATGCCTCATTTAGGTGTAAGCTCAAACCAGAGTGGCAGGTTTTTCAGTTTAGTTTCAAGGCAACACTAAATATTGAAAATGATATCCGGTTATCCTTTTTACTTGGTGAAAATACAGGAACCTATTTTTTTGATATAATATCATTAAATTCAACCTCTGTTATGGGTCTTGAACCGGAAGAATCAATAGAGAATGGTAATGTCCGCAGGATATTGTACAGTGAGGTTGTTTCTTTCAGTAATGAAAGAGTTAAGGATATGAGCAGTTTTTACATAAAACTTCAGGATGACTTTTATGCAGAAATGTACAACTATCTTAAAAAACAACTTAAAGTAAAAGTTCCCATCGTTGGGACTAACTGGAATGTTGGTCCTCCAGATTTAGCTGTCCAATCCAGGCTTGATTATATAGACAATCATGCATATTGGGACCATCCGCAGTTTCCAAACATACCCTGGTCTCAGACTGACTGGTTTATAAATAATACTGCTATGGTTGAATCAAAAAACGGGGGTACTATACCGTGGCTTATGGGTGGAGTTGGTTATGTTGGTAAACCCTTTACTGTGAGTGAATACAATCATCCTTTCCCAAATCGTTATCAAACAGAAGGGGTGCTTTTTATTACTGCTTACAGTTCTTTTCACGATGTGGACGGTTTAATGTTTTTTGATTATTCCAGCGACACCAGTGATTGGGAGACAGACAAAATTGACAATTATTTTAGTATTCACCGTAATACTGCATTGATGAGCTTAATGGTTTCATGTGCTTCTGCTTTCCGCAAAAACATGATTAGATCTGCTGAGCAAACTATTCAATTGGCTTATGGAAAGGACGAAATACTTTTAATGCCTAAAAATGATACAGGTGGATGGTATGGAATAGACACATTCCCTCATGAGCTCGCTCTTGAGCACGGGGTTCGTATCACCTCTTTTCAAGAGAGTAAGAAGTTAGATTTGCAGGATTTGCCGCCTTCATCCGGAAGCCCATGGGTCAGCGATACAGGAGAGTTGATCTGGAATCCGGATTTAGGGCTATTTATGACAGTATCACCGCAGTTTATTGGAGTGACTGGTTTCCTTGACAGAAATTCTGGGATTGAATTAGATAATATGACTTTTGATTCTGCCACAGGTTTTGGAACAGTGACATGGGTTTCATTAACAGATGAACCATTATATAGCACAAAGAGATCTCTGTTAACGCTTTCTACTAAAATACAGAACAGTTTGATGCAGTGGGATGGAATTAATACCATTCATGATAGTTGGGGACAGCCTCCCACAGCAGTGAAGCCAGAAATCTGGGAAGTAGAATTTGAATTAGCTGCAGATTCACTATGCCTGTATCAGCTTGATGAAAAAGGTTTGAAAAAAGATAGTTCTAAAATCTACAAAAAAAATCAAGATAATAAATTCAAAGTTACAATTAACCAGAATCTGGATCGTACTGTTTGGTATGGAATAGAAACATTTGGTGCAGGAAGCAATGTTGGTAATAGTACAAATAAATCAAATAATTCTGTTCTTACAATTCAGGGAATTTCACCAAATCCGGTTTTTTATAACAGCAGCAATCCTTTTACCTCTATCCGGTTCAGGCTTTCTAAAGCTGCATATGTTAAAATGGAAGTTTATAATATACTTGGTCAAAGAATATATTCTTCTTCTGAAAATTATAAATCTTATGGTAAGCACAATGTTTTTTGGAATGGACATGATGATAACTGTAAATCTGTCAGAAGTGGGTTGTATTTTATTGTGTTAACTGCAAAATCAAATGAAAATGTAGAAAACAGAATATTAAAATGTTCTGTGATTAATTAACCATGTAGTAGGAGATAAAAATGAAGAAATTTAAATCTATCCAGCTTGTATTTTATTGTTCTGTGATGTTATTCAGCATAGGAAAAACTTTTGGATATTCGGGAGATGATATTAATAAACGTGTGCAGGATCTCCTGTCCCGGATGACTGTTGAAGAAAAAGTTGGGCAGATGACTCAGATATCTCTTGAATTTGTTGCAAAAGGATATCCAAATGTGAATGAACCATTAATACTTGACTCTCTCAGGTTGAGGAAAGTATTGGTGGATTTTCATGTGGGTTCTTTGCTGAATGTTGGCACACATGCACATAGTGCTGAAAAATGGCAGAAAATAATAACTGAAATTCAGAACGTTGCTGTTAAAGAAACCAGACTAAAAATTCCGGTTCTTTATGGAATAGATGCTATTCATGGTGCCAATTATACTAAAGGTGCAACCATTTTTCCTCAAAGTATAGCTATGGCAGCCACATGGAATAAAAGCATCAGTCGAAAAGAGGGAGAAATTACAGCTTATGAAGTGCGGGCTTCTGGAATACCATGGAATTTTAACCCTGTTCTCGGAGTTGGAAGACAGCCATTATGGCCTCGTTTGTGGGAAACTTATGGCGAGGATCCTTATTTGGCTTCTGTATTAGGCTATCAATATATTAAAGGTCTGCAAGGTGAGGGCAGTAATTTCCTGTCTAAAAATAAAGTTACAGCTTGCATGAAACATTATCTTGGCTACAGCTTTCCCCTAAGCGGTAAGGATAGAACGCCTGCGTGGATTCCTGAAAGAATGCTGCGACAGTATTTTCTTCCACCTTTTCAATCTGCTGTAAAAGCTGAAGTTTATACGGTAATGGTAAATTCTTCTGAAATTAATGGTATCCCTGTACATGCAAACCCTTATTATCTTAGAAAAATACTTAGAGATGAAATGGGATTTAATGGATTTGTGGTTTCCGACTGGGCTGATATTCATAATCTTTACAATCGCGAGAAGGTGTGCAATAGTTATCGTGAAGCGATTAAACTTGCAGTTATGTCCGGCGTTGACATGAGTATGGTACCGGTCGATCTTGATTTTTGTAAGATATTAGTTGATTTAGTAAAAAAAGGTGAGGTCCCAATAGAACGCATTGATGAAGCAGTAAGCAGAATACTTAAAGTGAAATTTATGCTCGGATTATTTAAAAACCCCTTTCCTGATCCAGATCTGTTGGTAAAA
>QNDG01000031.1 GCA_003645915.1 Candidatus Zhuqueibacterota bacterium
AATTTTAAAAATTTTACCTGTAAAAGCCCCGTCATTAAAAATGAGGGGCTTTTATAATTATGTTTAATATTGCATTATAGAAGCACTATTCTTTCCCGTCTGATAAATTTCAGGGCCAATAATCAAAAACAAAAATGAACTTCTGTTTGTCTGCCTGTCACATTTCAGCATACTTTATAGAAACCTGCAGATTGCAGTGTTTAAACACAAGTTGCAAACTTCTTCCTTAAAGTATTGTATACATTTACTTTTATGTGTGAATTCCATGAGATGAAACAACTCATTTCCATTATTTAATTAAACGGATCTGGTCAATTCCTGCTTAACAATAATCTTTTCAGAATCGGCCTTATCCGCACATCAGTTATAATAAAACAGATTTTAACGGTCAGCATTTCAGTATTACAACAATTGAAAACACATCACAGTGTTCTTTCTACACTTCCAGCACTGTATTATCAATCAATCTTGTACTGCCGATAAACACAGCCACAGCTGCAAGAACTCTTCCTTTAACTCTGTCAACCGGTTCCAGAGTTTCCAGGTCAACAAGTTCAACATAATCAATTTTTGCATCAGGCTCTCTTGTAATTCTTTCTTTCATCTTCTCAATAATTACAGCCGGCGACAATTCTCCGTTACGGATCAGCTCTTCTGCAATTTTCAGAGAATCATACAGCGCCAGAGCCTCTTTTCTTTGTTCAGGAGAAAGATACTTATTTCTCGAGCTCATTGCAAGACCGTCATTCTCTCTTACAATCGGTGCAGTAATTATATTTATGTCAAAATTCAAATCTCTGACCATACGCTTAATAACAGCTGCCTGCTGAGCATCTTTCTGACCGAAAACAGCAATGTGGGGTTTTACACACATAAACAGCTTTGTAACCACTGTTGTAACACCACGAAAATGTCCCGGCCTCGATCTTCCGCAGAGGCCGTGTGTCAGGCCCTCGACATTTACATATGTTGAGTAATTCTCAGGGTACATTTCCTCTGTTGAGGGATAAAAGATTATATCAGCGCCTGCCTGTTCTGCAAGTTTCTCATCCCTTTCAAAGTCTCTTGGATATTTTTCAAAATCTTCTCCGGGCCCGAACTGAGTGGGATTTACAAATATGGAAACAACAACTGTATCCGATAATTCTCCTGCCTTTTTTATCAGGCTCAAATGCCCTTCATGCAAAAAACCCATTGTAGGCACAAACCCTATTTTTCTGCCTGACCTGCGCAGATTATCGGCTTGGGCCTGCATCTCTTTTATTGTGCTGATTACTTTCATTTTTTCATTCCTGATAAAACAATCATCTGTTTTGATTGATCTGCTCTTTTATTTCCGTTGCAACAACAAGTTTTTTTATATCACTCTGCTTTACAATATCCATAACCTCAATCACAATACCGTAACTGGTTTTTTCATCCGCCTTTAATATGAGCCCTTTGTCACCAAGGTCTTTTTTAATTGCTGTTAATCTTGCTTTAAGATCCTTCATCTCAACCTTTTCATCATTTAAAAACATACTACCGTCTTTTGATATAAACAGCGTGTATCCCTTTGCTCTGAAAGACTCTCTTTTTGACGCCTTTGGCAGATCAATTTTCATACCCGGCTGTTCCACAAAAGTTGAAGAAACCAGAAAAAATATCAAAAGCAGAAAAAGAACATCTATAAGTGACGTGATATTTATGTTAATGCGTTTTTTTGATTTCTCTCTTATCTGCATAAAATCCTCATTTCTTTATCCTTTTACAACACCAAGGGGCCGCATTTTTGCAACTTTTTCCGAAAGCCCTGCACTATGTACAATATTAACAACCCTGTCAATATCCTTGTAAGCCTCAGGAGATTCCTCTGCAAGAGTTCTGCTGTTCCTGCTCTGAACAACAACACCCAATTGTTCCATTTCATTGGCAACAGATCTTCCTTTTAAAGCCCTGATCGCAGCATGCCGGCTCATTACTCTGCCTGCTCCGTGACATGTGGAACCGAAACTCCTCTCCATAGAAACGCTGGTTCCTGCAAGCACATACGAAGCAGTACCCATATCACCGGGGATTAAAACCGGCTGGCCTGTACTTCTGTAAATTTCAGGGATTTCCGGGCTGCCCGGCCCGAACGCTCTTGTTGCTCCTTTTCTGTGAACCAGCACTTTTTTTATTTTTCCTTCAACAAAATGATTTTCAAACTTTGCTATATTGTGTGCTACGTCATAAAGCATGTGCATACCTAGCTTTTCCGCAGATTGATTAAAAACATGTTCAAAGGTTTCCCTTACCCAATGCTGAATTATCTGTCTGTTTGCCCACGCATAATTTGCAGCACAGGCCATTGCAGAAAGATATTTTTCCGCTTCCGGAGACTTAACAGGAGCGCATGCAAGCTGTTTATCCGGTATGTTAATCGAGTATTTGTCCATAGCTTTAACCATTTCATCCAGACTGTCATCACAAACCTGATATCCCAGCCCTCTTGAGCCTGTGTGAATCATCACAGTAATTTGTCCCTGTCTGAGCCCGAATACTTCGGCTTTTTCTTTATTAAAAATTTCCACCACTTCCTGTATCTCAAGAAAATGGTTGCCTGAGCCGAGAGTTCCCAACTGGGGTCTTCCCCGCTCTATTGCACGGGGAGACAGGGCAGAAGGATCTGCTCCTTCAATAGCTCCTGAATTCTCAGTTAACTCAACATCCTCATTCCATCCGAATCCGTTTTTAACTGCCCACAATGCACCTTGTCTGAGAACTTCCCTCTCCTGCTTTTGGCTAAGCTTTAATTTCCCTTTTGAGCCTACTCCGCTGGGGATATTTTGATACAGTGCCATAACAAGAGTTCTGATCTTCGGAATAATATCTTTTTTTTCAAGACCTGTCTTTATAAGTCTGACACCGCAGTTAATATCATATCCCACTCCCCCGGGGGAAACAATTCCGGTTTCAAGATCAAACGCAGCCACCCCGCCGATTGGGAAACCGTAACCATAGTGAATATCAGGCATTGCAAAAGAGCCCTTTATAATTCCGGGGAGATATGCAACATTTGCCACCTGCTTATAAGCCGAATCTCTCAGCACGTGTTCAAGCATGTCTTTATCCGTAAAAATATACCCCGGCACTCGCATGCCTTTTGCATAAGAAGCGGGTATCATCCATAGAAAATCATTTACCTTTTCAAGAGGATCTGTCTGTAAAGAAGGCATTATCCTGTCCTCTCATCCCTTTGAACCTGATTTGTGTAAACATCAGGCCGTCTGTCCATAAAAATATCGTTTATATCAGTAATCATTTTATTTCCTGCAATTGACGGATCAATCTCAATAATCTGTACTGACTCAGTTTCTTTTCCAAGTCTGAACAGCAAATTACCTTTCGGATCAACAATCTGGCTTTCCCCGGTAAATTTAAGCTCAGGTTTACCGCCTCTTTTTTCCCTGCCTGTTCTGTTTGCAGTTACTGCAAAAACTCTGTTTTCAATACATCTTGTAATCATAGCCTGCTGGCAGTACGGCAATACAAGATTTGCAGGATGGAGAATAATGTCTGCTCCGTTCAAAGTAAGAGAACGGGCTGCTTCCGGAAAGAGCCAGTCAAAACAGATCATCATTCCCACTTTTGCTCCGGGAATGGAAAATACAGGAAATCCGAGATCTCCGGGAGTAAAAAACTCTTTTTCCTCGAAAAAAAGGTGTACCTTTCTGTAAACACCTGCCACTCCCTCCGGGCCTGTAAGAACAGAAGCATTGTAAAATTTATCACCCTGCTGTTCAATAAATCCCGCTGCAATGTAGGTTCCTGTTTTTTCAGAAATTCCGGCCAGTCTTTTTATACTTTCACTTTCAGGGATTTTATCAGATAGCGCTGCAACTTCATCAATTGATGTAAACTGGTATCCGGAAAGACAAAGCTCCGGCAGCACAATAATGTCAGCTTCCGCTTTTAAAACAGCTTGTTCAATCTTATCAAGATTTGCTTTTTTGTCTCCGAAAACCGGATTGAACTGAAAAACGCCTGCTCGCATATTTTTATCCTTATAATTTATGTATAGTAAAATATAACAAGACCTTGTGCAATAATACAAGAGGAAAAAGGGGAAAGTGAAGAGGATTCTTGAAAAATGCGGTTAATTCAAGTCCCTGCTCTCTATTAATAAATAATTATAATAGTAAGAATGGGGAGTGCATTACAAATTCACCAACCCGTTATTTCGAAGGAGTGTAAGCAGCGGAAAAATCTTAAAAACATTGAAATATCAAAGATTTCTCTTCTGCCTGCGGCAGAATCGAAATGACAAAATTATAATCTTTTCTTTACCGCCATATGAGAATCTCCATTAATTTATTTTTAACCTTGTCACGCTGCTGCCAGATTCATAGTGATAATAAAATATTTTTTTATTGAATACAAAAGTTCAATTCACTAAATTAAAACCAAACAAACCACAGCAGGTAAATATGATTATAACACTTTTAACAGACTTCGGTCAGAGCAGCTACTATGCTGCTGCAATGAAAGGAGTAATCCTTTCAATATGCCCTGATGCAAAGATAGTTGACATTACACACAACATATCTCCTCAGGATATTGATGAAGCTGCATTTGTGCTCAATCAGACATATTCTCTGTTTCCTGCAGGTACAATTCATACTATTGTAGTTGATCCCGGTGTGGGAACAGAGAGGAAGCCGATTATTGTAAAAACAAACGATTATTATTTTGTCGCTCCTGATAACGGGGTGCTTTCATATATTTTTCAGAATTCGGAAGGCGCTGAAGTTTACGAAGCAGATAATAAAAATTTCTTCAGAAAAGAGATAAGCTCCACATTTCACGGAAGAGATATTTTTGCCCCTGTAGCTGCACACCTTGCTTCAGGTGTAAACATTAACAAAATCGGTAAAGTTTTTACTGATTTTGAAAAAGGAAAAACCCCGGATGTTAAAATCCGCGGGAACCAGATTACAGGTTCAATAATTTATATTGATCGTTTTGGTAACTGCATTACAAATATCCCGGCAGGATTAATTAAAAACAAAAAGATATCAATACATATAAAAAATTTATTTATTGACAGATTAAGCGCAACATTTTCTTCTGTAGGGAGAAATTCAATTCTGGCTTACATTGGCAGCTCGGATATGCTGGAAATCGGTATAAACTCCGGCAGCGCTGCAAAAAATCTTAAAATTGTTAAGGGAACGAAAGTTATTATTCAAATTATGGAAAAGGCTGATTAATGTCTGTTAAAAATATTTTACCGAATGTAGCAGCAAGAATTACACGTCTTGTACCGGCAATATGGATTCATATAATCCTTTTTGTTCTGACAATAGGAACAACATATCTTGTAGGGTTCAGTGACGGCCCAATTGGTGCATTGTGGTATTCCGGTGCAATAATTACAATACTTCTGTTTCACGAAATGGGACACTATCTTATGACAAGAAAGCACCGGATCAATGCTACACTCCCATATTTCATACCTTTTCCCCTTCCTCCTTTCGGAACAATGGGCGCATTAATAAAAATAAAGAGCCCCATAACAAACAGGCGCGCGCTTCTTGATATAGGAGCTGCAGGGCCCCTCGCAGGAATGATCCCTATAAGTTTTGCGCTTTTTTTTGGCCTTAAAATGTCTCAGATTGTGGATCTGGATAGTGCCGGTCAGACAACAATATCCCTTGGCAATTCACTTCTGTTTTCAGCAGTATCAAACTTAGTTGTAGGGCATCTTGATAAAGGCCAGGATATTCTGCTTCATCCGCTTGCATTTGCAGCTTGGGTCGGCCTGCTTGTGACTGCCATAAATCTTCTGCCAATAGGCCAGCTTGACGGCGGTCACATTATTTATGCTCTTTTAAGGGGAAAAAGCTCTTATTTTTTTAAGGCTTTCTATGTTTTTCTTTTAATAATCTGCCTTTTTTATTATGCAGGCTGGCTCCTTTTTATTGTTGTTCTCGCAATTTTAAGAAAACACCCTCCCACTGTTTATGATCACATACCTCTTGATACCGGAAGAAAAATAATCGGGGTTTTGGCCATGATTATATTTGTACTTGCATTTACTCCGGTTCCTTTCGGGTTCGGAAAAGGCCTGATACCGTTAATTGCGGATCTGATAAAATGAATATTGAAAAACCGATAATTACCGGACTGGGTGAAGTACTCTGGGATGTTTACCCTGATAAAAAATACTTGGGAGGAGCTCCTGCCAATGCGGCAATTCATGCGTCTCAGCTTGGTGCACAGGGGAAAATTGTGAGCAGTGTGGGAGATGACCCGCAGGGTATAGCTTTAATTGAGAAATTACAATTACGTGGAATTGACACATCATTAATTCAGGTTTCAAAAGAGCATCCCACAGGCAGTGTTCAGGTAAATCTGGATGAAAAAGGCGTTCCACGTTTTGTCTGCTCTGAAAATACTGCTTTTGATTTTTTGCAGTGGGACAGTAACATGGAAAATTGTGCAAAGGAAAGTCATGCTGTTATCACAGGAACTCTGCCTCAAAGAAATCCGGTAAGCAGAAAAACAATTCAGGAATTCCTTGACTCAGCAGAAAAAAGCCTGATTGTGTATGATGTTAACTTTCGGGAGTGGAATAAAAGCGTTCATTCAATTGTTATGGAAACAGCACAAAAGTCAGATATTCTGAAATTAAATGAATCCGAATGCAAAAACCTTAAAGAAATATTAAACAGACAAAACCTGAACAATACTGAATTTATTGAATTTCTGACAGATTACTTTAATCTTAAAATGTGCGCGCTTACACTCGGCCACAAGGGAGCAGTTCTTTTTTACAAACACACTATTTCAAAACCTGCATTAAAAATTAATGTAAAAGATACAACAGGCTGCGGTGATGCATTTACAGCAGCAATAACCTTGTCTTTTCTGAAGAATGAAACACCGGAACAGATTCTTGATTTCTCCATTCTTGTAAGCAGTTATACAGCCACAAAAATAAGTGCTGTTCCTGTTTATAATCAGGAGGATATTGATAAGTTCAGAAAAAAAATCAAAAATATTTAACGGAGGTAAAAATGAAAAGAATCTTACTGTTACTTTTTCTCATTGCTTTTTCACCTTTGATGTCACAGAATCCTGACAACAGTACAGATTACACAAAATTTGTAAACGTATTTATTGGTACCGGATCAGTGGACAGTTTAAGCCTTTCCGGAAGCAACTTCCCCGGTGCATGCTATCCCTTTGGTCTTGTTCAGCTAAGCCCTGACACTGATGACAATCCCGAAGATCCCTGCAGCGGTTACGATTATGCGGATTCCACAATTGTAGGATTCAGCCACACTCACTTAAACGGTACAGGTGTTGCAGATCTGTTTGATTTTCTGTTTATGCCGTACGGAGGGAAAATCAAGTGGGATCCCGGTTCTGATGACAGAAAAGTAAAAGGCTACAGATCAGGATTCAGACACGAAAATGAAACCGGTTATCCCGGTTATTACAGTGTAATCTTAGACGATTACAATATTAAGGCTGAACTTACTGCAACAGAACACTGCGGTATGCACAGATACACTTTTTCTTCGGATGCTCCCCATCATCTGATTATTGATCTGGATCACTCCCTTGATAAAAAGCGGCCATATTGGAGATGCAGAACAATAGGAGCTCAAGCAAGGGTTATTGACAACAGAACAATTGAAGGATACAGAATTATTACAGGATGGGCCAGATTGAGAAAAGTCTATTTCCGCGCTGAATTTTCAAGACCTTTTACTTCCCATGCAATCAAAGCCGGCACGCGGATCTATAAAAATGTTACAATCGCGAATGGTACAAACCTTAAAATTGTTCTGACATTTAAAAACAACAGCAAAGAACCTTTGACAGTTAAAGTAGGGCTGTCATCAGTTAATTATAACGGAGCAAGAGAGAACCTGAAAAAAGAGATTAAAGGATTTGATTTTGACAAGGTTGTAAAAAATACAAATTCCAAATGGAACAGAGAGCTTTCCTGCATAGACATTGAAGCAACGGAATCACAGAAGCAAATTTTTTACACAGGTTTGTATCACCTGTTTATTCAGCCAAATAATATTGCAGATGCAAACGGAAACTATCTTGATTCAAATCTGCAGCTAAAAAAGGCTCCTGACGGAAAGTCGTACAGCACATTTTCTTTATGGGATACTTACTAGATTTGCAGAGGTTTGCAGATACAAAAAAGACGAGGCAAAAGCAGATAATTATTTGCAGAGAGCAGAGAATTTAAAAAAAGCAATTAACGAACATGGTTGGGATGGAGAATGGTATATAAGAGCGACGCGTGATGATGGTAAACCGATTGGAAGTAAAAGTTGTGAGGAGGGCAAAATATTTCTCAATGCTCAGACTTGGGCAGTAATAAATGATACTGCTGATGAGAGTCGAAAAGCTCAGGCAATGGAAAGTGTAGAAAAAATACTTCTAAAGGATTACGGTCCAATACTTTTTTATCCCGCATATAAAAAGCC
>QNDG01000032.1 GCA_003645915.1 Candidatus Zhuqueibacterota bacterium
ATCCGAAGGTGCTCTGGCAATACAAATGGGCGCAACTGCTCATGATATTGCAGATACCATACATCCGCATCCTACTTTGTCAGAAACTGTTATGGAAGCTGCAGAGCTCTACTTTGGATTGTGTACTCATATGTATTCTGTTAAGAGATAGAATTTTCAATTTTTCTTAATTTTATTATTAATTGCTGTATGTTAAAAACCCGGGCCCTTTAAAAAGCGGTTCCGGGTTTTTAAATTTTGTTGAAGACAATTACATGATTGCATAACAGGTTATAGAAAAATTACCACTTTTCAGATACGATCTGTGCAATAACAGGAATAAAAATAACATAAAAAAGATGCGGAATAAATGCGGGGAAATAGTATTTGAGAAGGTTACGTTCCGAAAAGAGTTTTTTTGACCTGTGAAGAAAAATCAGCTCAGCTATTGATTTTAATCCTGAAATTAAAAGCAGAAAAGGCAGGAACTTTAAATTGAAAAGAGTAAGCACAAAAAGAAGAAGAAGATTAATATGAAACATGTAAATTGCGCTCATAATTACTTTTGCATTAAAAGGATAAGCAAAATGTTTGGAGCTGAATCTGATCCTCTGCCGTAAAAAGGATTTGAAATCCAAAGGCGGATCTGTTTTTACGTGACTCTGACCGGATGTATTGAAAACAATTTTTTTGTTACAAAGCTTGTTAAATCTGTGAACAAGCAGGTCATCGTCTCCGGAAAGTATTTTAATTGTCTCTCCATATCCACCTATTTTTAAAAAATCATCTTTTCTGAAAGAAAGGTTTGCACCAAATGATGTCAGAGGCAGACCTGCGCCGCATGATCCTGCGCTTACAGCTCCCATTGCGAAATATTCCAGAGCCAGAATTTTATGAAAGAAAGTGTCAAAGGGAGCGTCTGTTCTGTAAGGCGCATAACCCAGTACCATACACACATCATTATCATAACATCTGACCATTGATTGGATCCAGTTTTCCGGAAGAATTGTATCACTGTCAGTTGTTAAAATAATTTCTCCCTTTGCTTTGTTTATACCTTGCAAAAGTGCATTTTTTTTTGGAGATACTCCTTTTCCAACTTTTTGAACAGAAATTAAAGAACTGTTTTTAAAGTTTTTTAATGACTTCTGAATCAGTTTTTTTGTATTATCCTCAGATCTGTCATCAATAAAAATAACTTCCCATAGATCATCAGGATATGTTTGATTTTTTAAAGTATTTATTACAGAACCAATTGTATTTTCAGAATTGTGAGCAGGGATTATTACTGAAACAAAAAGATTCTTTTTATTTGTTTTTATTATCTCTTTCGATAATCCCAGGTAAGCAAGGATGATTAAATATACGTAACATATTGTAAAAACAAAAGTTATAAATAAAAATACAGTCATATTCAACATTCCTTTGGATTTCTTATAATAAAATACATTAAAAAAAATTACTAAGCAAGAAAACAAAGCTTGACATTCAAAAAATATACTATATATTTTAATCAGACGAAAAAAGTATATTTGAACTAAAAACGTAATTTCACTGTAAAAAGTATGGTAATATGAATGAATAAATATAATTCAAAAAAAACGGTAATTCTTTCCACAGGAAAAGATCTGTTCTGGAAATACGGTATTAAAAGAGTGAGTGTTGAAGAGATATGCAAAGAAAGCAATGTCAGTAAAATGACATTTTATAAGTATTTTAAAAACAAAGTTGATCTTGTAAAAACTATTATGATTGATCTTATGGAACAGGGGCTGGATGAGTATCGTGAAATCATGCAAAGTAGAATTACCTTTAAAGAAAAATTAGAAGGAATTATTCAACTTAAAATAAAAAACTCCGAAAATATAAGTTTTGAAATTTTAAATGATCTTTACAGCGACAATTTCCCTGAATTAAAATCATTTATTGAAAAGAAAAGCGCTGAGAATCTGAAAATATTTATGAATGATCTGAAAACCGCTCAGAAACGCGGTGAAATAAGAGAGGATCTTAATTTGAAGTTTGTTACCTATATTTTAAACGAATCTGTAAACATTATCAAAAATGATAAATTCAGATCATTTTTCAGTAACGCACAAGATATGATAAAATCAACAGTTGAACTTTTAGTGTATGGAATTATTAAAAGGGATTGAATCTTGAGAAAAAACAAACCGTTTTGTTTTGTAATCACATATTCCTTTTTATTTATAAGTCAAATACTATTGTCCCAGACATTGGATTTTCAAGGGCAATTTTCCACTTCTTTACTGTACAGCAGAAATAATTATTCTTATTTTCATTCAAATGTAAGATATGTTCCACAGTCTGTTTTATCTCTGGAAAGAGGAACTTCTGTTATTGATGTACTTTTGTCCTTTAATTTAAATTCTTCCTATGGTAAAAATTTTCAATCCGAAAATTTTCAATCCGACATTAACATGGAGTTGTACAGGTTTACTGCCAGATTGTCATCTGACAGGTATGAAGCAAGAATTGGTCTTCAAAGAATCAATTTCGGCCCGGGACAGCTTTTAAGACCGTTAATGTGGTTCGAACGTCTGGATCCGAGAGACCCGCTTCAAATGACCAAAGGTGTTTACAGTGCTTTAATAAAATATTATTTCCGGAACGATATTAATATCTGGATATGGTCACTTTTCGGAAATAAAACTACAAAAGGCTGGGAAATTTTTAAATCAAATGAAAGAAAACCAGAAGCAGGGGGGCGTGTTGAATTTCCCCTTTCAAGAGGGGAGTTTGGTATTTCTGTTCACCACAGACAAGTGAAAGTTGATGAATCAATGAAAAGGCAAATCCCGGGAGTCAAAAACGATTTTGCTGAAAATAAACTGGGCTTGGATCTGAGACTTGATTTTAAATTTGGGTTCTGGTCAGAATTGTGTTTTATTAATAAAGATCTTCCGAATACAATGTTTCTGTCACAAAAAATGTATATGGCTGGTATTGATTATACATTTTCAATAGGTAACGGTCTGTACACTGCAGGTGAATATTTTTACCAGTCATTGGGAACAAAAATTAGTGAAAACCTGTATCCTGTAAAATTACTTGCCTGCACAATTAATTATCCGATTGATATGATTAATTCCCTGTCAGTAATATTCTTCAGGGACAGTGAAACAAGAGACTGGTACAGATTTCTTCAGTGGAAAATAACGTATGATAAATTCCGGTTTTTTATTATGGGTTTTATTAATTCAGGATATCTGCCTGTTGGAAATTCTGCATATCAGGCGTTTTCCGGCAAAGGCATTGAGATAATGTTTTTATACAATCATTGATTAAAGAGGGAAACATGAATGATAAGATAATTGAAACCGAAAAACTTTTAAAAGAGTATCCAATGGGGCACGCTGTTTTAAAGGCGCTGAATAATGTTTCGCTTTCTTTTGACTATGGTGAATTTGCAGGTGTTGTAGGGCCAAGCGGATCTGGTAAAACAACATTTTTGAACATTGCAGGCACTCTTGACAGCCCGACATCAGGACTGTGCAGGGTTCTTGGTCAGAATATTGAGAGCTTAAGCAGTAGAAATGCAGCTGAATTAAGAACTAAAAGTATAGGATTTATTTTTCAGACCTTCAATCTTCTTCCTGCTTACACTGTATTTGAAAATATTGAATTTCCGCTTTTACTGTTAAAGATAGGAAAGGACGAGAGAAAGAAAATGGTAGCTGATGCTCTTAAATGGGTTGGTTTGAGTGACAGAAGTGATTCGTTTCCCAAAGATCTATCAGGAGGCGAATGCCAGAGAGTGGCAATAGCGAGAGCAGTAGTCAAGAAACCAAAATTAATACTGGCTGATGAGCCCACAGCAAATCTTGATGCAGAAAACTCGCATAATATTATGCGTACAATGAGAAATCTGAACAAAGAGCTTGGTATTACATTTATTTTTGCAACTCATGATGAAAAGGTAATGAGGTATCTGAAAAGAAAAATAACTCTTGTTGACGGTAAGGTTGATAACGACCAGATTACGGAAGAATCAGATAAGGGAGAAAAACTATGATTATTCCGGTCTTTGCCATAAAAAACACATTCAGAGCAGGGATTAAGTCATGGCTTAATGCCTTTGTGCTGTCTTTAAGTATTGTCTCAATAATATGGCTCCAGGGGCTTTACAAAGGTATGTACGATCAGGGAACAAGAGCCATGATAGATGCGGAACTTGGAGGCGGTCAGTATTGGGTAGAGGGTTATGACCCATATGATCCTTTTTCTATTGAAGATAGTCATGGTAAAATTACCCATGTTCTTTCTGAAATGATTAAAGAAAAATCAGCTGCTTGTATTCTTATTGCAAGAGGTATGCTCTATAAACAGGGGAGAATGTATTCTATTTTAATAAAAGGAATTGATCCGGAACAGGAGATTCTGTCGATTCCATCCGGCATTCTCAAGGAAAAAAATAACGGAATCATTCCGGCTTTAATAGGAACAAGAATGGCAAAAAACAGCGGGCTTAAAAAAGGTGATATTTTTACAGTACAGTGGAAAGATTCCAAAGGTGTTTTTGATGCGATGAATTTTCAGGTTTCAGAGGTTATGAAAACCACTGTTCAGAATATTGATAATAATCAGATATGGATTTCACTTAACACAATGCAGAAAATATTCAATATGCATTCTGAGGCAACAATAGTTACAATTAAGAAAGATATCAAGCCTGTAAACGCAGGTTTAAATTGGGAGTTCAAAAACCTTGATTTTCTTCTGCAGGACATGAAAACATTAGTTCAGGCAAAAACAGCAGGAGCGTCAATATTGTACATAATACTTATTTTTCTTGCAATGATTGCAGTTTTTGACACCCAGACTCTTTCTATTTTTAAAAGAAAAAAAGAGATAAGCACATTAATTGCGATGGGAATGACCAAAAACAAAGTTATTGCTCTTTTTACATTAGAGGGTATGGCTTATGATATTCTTGCTGTGATAATTGCTGCAATTTACGGTGTGCCTCTGTTGATTTTCACTGCTGTAAAAGGATGGAAAATGCCTGCAGGAACAGACACCTATGGATTTGCTCTTGGAGATGTTTTATATCCAGTGTATTCGTTAAATCTGGTTTTTTGGACATTGCTGTTTGTGTTTATTTTGACGGCAATTGTAAGTTATGTTCCTTCAAGGAAAATTGCAAAGATTGAACCTGCAAAAATTTTAAGAGGAAGTACTTTTTAAGAGGAAATTATGATAAAATTCATTTTAAAAGGATTGTTAAGAGACCGTTCAAAATTTTTGTTTCCGGTCTTGACTGTTTTTTCCGGCGTAATGCTTACGGTTTTTCTTTACAGCTGGATGAACGGAGTAATGACCGAAATCATCCGTACAACCGCACACTTCCAGACAGGTCATGTTAAAATCACTACAAGGGCATACGCAAAAGAAGAAGCGCAGATCCCCAATGATCTTGCTCTTACAGATGTTGACTCTCTGTTAACATCAGTAAGGTTACAATTCCCTGATATTTACTGGGTTCCCCGTATTCGTTTTAGCGGATTGATAGATGTTCCTGATGAGAAGGGAGAAACAAAAAAACAGGCTCCGGTATTTGGAATTGCAGTGGATTTAACAGGCAAAAATGAAACCGAAAATAAAATTTTAGATATAGAAAATAAAATCGTTTCAGGCAGAATGGCAGTAAAGCCTTTTGATATTCTTGTAAGCACTTTGCTTGTTGAAAAGCTTGGAATTACTGTTGGTGATAATATCACATTAATAAGTACGACCATGAACGGAAGCCTTGTAATGTGGAACTTTATTGTTGCGGGCACTGTTAATTTTGGCATCTCAGGTCTTGATAAATCATTTATCATAGCTGATTTTTCGGGCATGCAGAAAGCTTTAGATATGGAAAACTGTGCAGGGGAAATACTTGGATTTTTTAAAAACGATCTTTATCAAAAAGAGAAAAGCAGTGAGATCGCCCTGGCATTTAACAGTAACTATAATGATAAAAATAATGAATTTTCTCCTGTGATGACAACTCTTTACAACCAGAACGATCTTTCCAGTATAATTGACATGGCTTCGAAATTTACAGGCATTATTGCATTTATTTTTATTGGTGCAATGTCTGTTGTGCTCTGGAATTCCGGACTTTTGAGCGGTCTCAGAAGGTACGGTGAATTTGGCGTAAGACTCGCTATGGGAGAGACAAAAAAACATATTTACGGATCTTTAATCCTTGAATCCCTGATTACAGGTATAATAGGTTCTGTTATCGGGACCATTGCAGGACTTGCAATAGGTTATTATCTTGAATATAAGGGAATCAATATGGCATCAATGTTTAAAAATGCAACTCTTACAGTTGATAATGTTATAAGAGCAGATGTGACAATTTACAGCTATTTTATAGGATTTATACCGGGTATATGTGCAACAATTCTCGGATCAGCAATATCCGGAATAAATATTTTTAAAAGAAATACATCCCAATTGTTTAAAGAATTAGAGGCATGATATGAAAATGTACAGTTTTACAGTAGCAGTTGCTGCACTGTTTTTATTAAATCAACAGCAGGACGCACAAAACATAATAAAAAAAGTTGAAAAAAACAGATATTCCGATAATAAATATGTTGTGTCAACCATGATAATTCACGGAAGGAGAGCTGTTAGAAAAATTAAGGCAAAATCATGGATTAAAGGTGAGGAAAAATCGTTTACAGAATATATTTCGCCTGCCCGTGAAAGAGGCACAAAAATGTTAAAAATTAAAGATAACTTGTGGATGTATTCGCCTTCAAGTGATCGAATTATAAGAATCTCGGGAAATATGCTGAGGCAGTCTCTTATGGGCTCGGATTTAACTTACGAAGATATGATGGAAGATCCTGTAATATCAAGCCACTATTCTTCTGTAATTCTCGGAGATACGATTATTACGAATCGAAAATGCTGGAAGATTAAGCTGAAAGCTAGGACAGAAGATGTATCCTATAAAAAACGGATAATTCTTGTTGATAAAGAAAGATTTGTGATCCTTCAGGATGAAAGATATGCTAAGAGCGGTACACTACTCAGAAAAGTATCTGTTAAAAAAATGGAATTTATACAGGGAAAATGGATTGCAACACATATAATTTTTAAGGATATGCTGAAACGCGGAAAGGGTACGGAATTTATTATTAACGAAATAAAATATAATGTAAAAATTCCTTCTTACAGGTTTTCCAAATCTTCGTTAAAAAGATAACAAAATGCAGAGACACAATTAAGTGCCTCTGCATTCCGGTTTTTATTTATTTTTTCTCGCAAGATGTTTTAGTGCAAATTTAAGACTTTTTTTAATCCTTTTATCCTGCTCTTTTTCTTCTGCTTTTTTAAGAGCCTCAATAACTTCCGGTTTATTGATATTCCTCAATTTGTAGATAGTCCTGAGTTTAATCCATTTTGAAGAATCGTTTAAATTTGATATCAGGTAATTGACTACTTCCGGGTGCGCATCACTGTATTTTGAAACCGCATCAAGAACAGCAAACCTGGTTCTGAAAGAATAGTCAGCAGAACCGTATTTAAGAATTACATTAATCAACTCAGGACAGTTAATAGTCGCATAAGCTCTTATTGCTCCAATACGTAATCTGTCATTATAAGATTCCATTGAAAGAGCTTTTTTAAGGACATTAACTGCATTTGAAGAATCAATTTTAACCAACGCACGGATAGAAGAGCTTTTTACGTACAAACTGGAATCATTGGAAAAAACTTCATTTAAAAACGGAACAAGATTCGAATCCTTATATGATGATAAAGCGGATACAGCAGCAGATCTGACTCTGGAATCAGGATCTTTAGCAGCTGTTAGGAGTTGTTTTTTTGCCCACTCAGGATGTTTTTCACCGAGGAAGCGTGCTGCAGTGCTGCGTATAGTCCGGAATTTATCATTAAGCATACAATTTGCAATTGCCTTTTGTACATCATTGTCGTCCTTGTAATACCTGGTGAGATTGTTCAGAGCATTAATACGGTCAATTCCTTTTTCAGCATGAACCAGTTGGAAAAGATATTCTTTTTTATTCTTTTTGTATTGAACGCTTTTCAGAATATTATTCCCCGGATCAAAAAGAACAAGATCAGGTTTTTTAGTGCATTTAAAAAACAGAGTAGTATCCTTTGTGCATATTTCAATATTCTTTGTAATTTTATCAGAACCTGAAAAAATCTCAATTTTCACAGGCATTCGGAAAACCGTAGTTAATGGTTCATCTGTCTGTTTTTGCTCAACATGAAGAGAAACAGCATTCAATGAATCAGACCAGGATTTTTCGATTAAATATTTGGGATAACCAGCCGAATAAACCCACTCATCAAAAAACCAGTACAGATTTTTCCCTGTTGCCTCTTCAAATGCTTTTTGAAGATCATAAGAAACAACAACTTTTTCAGTATTTTCAACACCATAGTGATGTATCCCTTTCCAGAAAAGTTCTTCACCCAATACATAGC